>NZ_BAAGYM010000008.1:0-292625 GCF_054779315.1 Niabella aquatica | reverse complement strand
AATCAACAATTTATCTTTAAAAAATTTTGGAAGAAGCGCACTTTCTAAATTTTTTAAAGATACCCTGCCTGTTATAAGATTTTCTTAACATTTCGGCTTAATTTGTACCATGCCAAAACCGTTATGGATACAATTCATACAAAGCATTGGCTTCCTGCTTTTGTATAATACCCTTTGGGCGCAGGCGTTATCTTTCCGGCAATTTTCTGTTGAGCAGGGGCTGCCGGGCTACAGTGTTATTTCTATTACACAGGATAAAAGAGGATTTATGTGGCTGGGCACCACAGAGGGGTTATGCAGGTACGACGGCATTCATTTTAAAACCTATAAAAGAAGCTCCGAAAACCCTTCGCTCATCTCTAACAATAATATCCTGTCTCTTTTTACCGATTCCAAAGGCTGGGTCTGGGCCGGCACTTCGGGCGGGCTGAACCGGTACAATGAAAAAAAAGACATATTTGAACAGGTGCTCCTAAACGGCAAAAACATGCACGTATTCTGTATTTGTGAAGATGTTAAAGGACAAATATGGGCGGGTGGATCGGGAGGACTGGTTCGAATAGATGGCGGAAAAACAATGCCTGTTAATGATTATCAAAATCATAATGTGAAAGCGATCTTTAAAGACAGCCAGGGAAAAATATGGATCGGCTCTGATAAAGGCGTCAGCGTTATTGAAACCAGGAACCATAAGACCGTTTTAACAGGGCTACACACATTGTTAGCAAAGCCCCTGCCGCCAGGGCTTCAAAACGTTACTTCTATTGCAGAAGATGCCCATCATACCATCTGGATCGGAACTCAAAATAACGGAGCCTATCGTTTCAATCCTCATTCCGGGAGCCTTACAAATTCCCAGGGCAATAGCGCAAGTAATCCCGGTCTCATTAATAATAATATCAGGCGCATCTTTTTAGATAAAAACAAAAACCTGTGGATCGGAACCCAGGAAGGTATCAGCATTATAAATCCTTCTACAGGCAGGTTTCAAAACATAACCCACAATTCCGCCAATAAAAGCAGCCTGAGCCAAAACTCTGTTCATAGTATCTTTCAGGATAATAATGGCTCTGTATGGGTGGGTACCTATTTTGGAGGAGTTAACCTGTGCTATGCTTACGATACCCGTTTTTCAACCATACAAAATGATGATAACGCCAACAGCATCAGCAATAATGTGATAAGCCGGATTGTTGAAAATAAAGACGGTAATTTGTGGATCGCCACAGAGGGGGGTGGACTTAACTTTTATAATAAAGCAACCCAAACCTTCCGCTTCTATAAACATGACTCCAAGAACGTTGCGTCTCTAAGCTCAAACCTGATAAAGGAGCTCTACCTTGACAAAGAAGACAATCTTTGGCTGGGTACACATGGTGGAGATTTAGACGTTTTAGCTTCCGGCACAGCAACATTTACAAGATATCCTATAAACACCAATACTTCTGCTGCAATAGAAATTTCTTCAATCACAGAAGACCGGAACCGGAATTTATGGATAGCATCCAATGCAGGGATGTACATTTTTAAAAAAAACGGCATTTCTTTAACTGCTCAGTTGCCTGTAAAATTTCCCTTAAGAAGTAACCCCAGATACTTGTACAGGGATAGCGATGATGACATCTGGATTGCTGCCAATGCAGGTTTATACTTTATACAGGAAGGTCATTTTAAAGAACTGGATAGCACCAGCATAATAAATTGCTTTAGAGAGGAGGAACCTGGTATAATATGGATGGGCACCAATGGCAGCGGGCTTTTAAAGTTCAATAAGAAAAACAAAACGTTACAGCGCGATAATCATCCCCTTTTACAATCTTTAAACATACTTGGTATTATAGGCGACAGCGATGGCTCTTTGTGGCTGAGCAGCAGTAAGGGGTTGATCCACTATTTTCCCCGTAATAAAAATTACCAGCTATACACCATCGGCGATGGTATTGCCGGAAACGAGTTTAATTATAACTCATTTCATAAGGGGCGAGATGGCCGGTTCTATTTTGGTGGTTTTAATGGCATAACCCACTTTCTTCCTGCTGAAATAAAAAAGAATTATTTTACAGCACCGCTTACTTTCACCGCATTAAAACAGGACAACAGAGAAGTAACAATAAATGATGCTGAAAGCATTTTAAAAGAAAATATTACATCTGCTCAAAAACTGGTATTTGCTTATGATCAGAATGTTTTTACCATTGAATTTGCTTTGCTGAACTATATAAAAAGTGAAAAAAATAAATACCAGTATAAACTGGAGGGCTTTGACAAAAACTGGAAAGAAACATCCGAAGGATCAGCCACTTATACCAATCTTCCACCCGGTCAGTATGCGTTTTTAGTTAAAGGGGCCAACAATGATGGGTTATGGAGCCGCAGTATTTCTATTATGATACATGTAAAGCCGCCATTCTGGCTTACCTGGTGGGCATATTGTATTTATGCGCTCTTCATTGCTGCCCTTGTTTTCATTATTGCCCGCTTTTTCTTCCTGCGGGAAGTATTAAAAAAAGAAGACGAGCTGCACCAGGCTAAGCTTAATTTTTTCACCAATGCTTCGCATGAAATACGCACACACCTTACGCTTATAATGGCGCCGGTAGAACGGCTGCTTTCTGAAAACAAAAAAGAGCGTTTCATACAACAGCAGCTTACACAGGTAAAAGCCAACACGCACCGGCTTTTAAGCCTTGTAAGTGAATTGATGGATTTCAGGAAGGCCGAAACCAATCACCTGCATTTACATCCCCGCCGGCAAAACCTCATTTCTTTTCTGCAGGAAATATACGAGAGCTTCAGGGAAATGTCGTTATCAAAAAACATCAGTATGTCCCTGGTGCACGATGAAGATTTTGTAGAGGTTAATTTTGATGAGCAGCAGCTGGAAAAAGTTTTCTTTAACCTGTTGGCCAATGCTTTTAAATTTACTTCAGAAGGGGGGAGAATAGGCCTGCATATATCATCGCGCGGCAGCAGCAATGTGGTAATTACGGTAACAGACAATGGGCGGGGTATAGCTCCCCAGTACCTGGAAAAGCTTTTCACTAATTTTTTCCAGGTCGCCGACCATGGCTTGCAAAATACCGGCTATGGTATTGGCCTGGCCCTTGCTAAAAACATTGTTGAGCTGCATAAAGGATCTATCTCGGTAGAAAGTATACCGTCGCAAAACAATAACGAAGGAAAAACCGTTTTTACCGTAACGCTGCCAAAAAATGCGCAGCTTGCCGCTGCACCAAAAATAAAACCGGAACCTGACAGTCATTCCATTCCGGAACTGGTTTCACTTTTTGTTGCACCAGAAAACAAAGCGGAAAACAATATATTATCAGGCCACAAAAAATACACCCTGCTTATTGCAGAGGATAATACCGAACTGGTACAACTGATCAAAGAAACGCTTGCTCCTTTGTATAATATTATTACAGCAGAAAATGGCCGGTTGGGGCTTGAGGCAGCACAATCGGAAATTCCGGACCTTATCATCAGCGATGTAATGATGCCCGAAATGGACGGCTTTGCTCTTTGCGAAAAGATACGGCAGGACGAAAGAACCTGTCATATTCCGGTAATATTACTCACAGCTAAAAGCACCCAAACCGACCAGGTTACAGGGTTACAGCAAGGCGCCGACCTGTATCTTACCAAACCATTCAACATAAAAGTTTTAGAGCTGAGCGTGCAAAACCTTTTAGCAGCGCGTGAGCGCATGAGGCAAAAAATGACGAAAGAGCTGGTGAGCCTGCCGGTTTCTAGCGGGGAAACACATTCGGGGAAAGAAATATTGTCAAATGATCTTGATAAGGCATTCCTCGAAAAAGTAATTCTTATCATCAATAAGCACATTGATAATCCCGAGTTTGGCGTAGACATGCTTTCCAGGAAAGTGGCTATGAGCGCTCCTGTTCTCTACAAAAAATTGCGGGCACTGACAAACATGTCTGTTAACGAATTTATCAAGCTGCAACGGTTTAAAAAAGCCGCAGAACTGCTGGCACAAAAAAGATTAACGGTCAATGAAGTTTCCTTTGCTGTGGGTTACGATGACCGAAAATATTTCAGCCGGGAGTTTAAAAAATATTTCGGGGTTCTGCCCAGCGAGTTCAGCGATAGCCCAAAGGAATTTAAATCATAGCCAGCCTTTAATTTTGAATGCGCCTATATCCCCTCCCGACAAGTCGGAGCGAAGGAAATATCGAAAATAAAAGATGATCAAAACGAATATAAGAGCCTGTTTAAAATTCATGGGTACGTAACATTTTTTGCTTAAGAGCTCGAAGCTATTTGAATGCCTTTATGAAATAAACATTTATTGCATTATCATAAAAGTGTATTTCCCTTTTAGCTGAGGGCTTTTACAAATCAGCCTTATCCTGTACAGCTCTTTACCCCAAACATTAGAAAGCCTTCTGTCTTCCAGCTTTATAGTATCTACCTGCACATCAAACAACTGTTTTGAATACGTAAGCGCTACCTGCTTTGCATCTTTCTGCAAAATCACCATACCTTCCTTATCCGTTGCCGGCTTTACTTCCACTAAAAAATTGATACTGGATGGCTGCTTTATTTCAGAAAGCTCAAACACGTCTTCTATTGTCAGCCATTTGGCCGACAGCGTATATGAACGCTTCCAGCTTTTTACAGCAGCCTCCTTACCATACGCGCCGTTTATAGCAAGGCTGAATTTATTTTTCTCTTTATCAAAACTTACATTGCGGGATTTATACATGGCCCCAAACTGTTGTGCCTCATCATTGATCATAGGTAAATTATGATAATTGCTTTGCATGGTCCAGATAGAATAGCGCTCACTGCTGAAAGTTTGCCGGGTATAAGTGCCTACACCGGCATCCACGAAAAACGGGATGGTATCAACATATAAAGAAAACGTTCCAACATCATTATGGTTATGGCTTTCATTATTATTTCCGCCTTTGGCCGCAAAAAAATAATGTGGGGTTCTCATATACAAAAACTCTGTTTGCGGGTACCAGGTATAAGGTGCCGATGGCAATGCTGGCTGTATATTGATAATTTCCTTATTATAAGTAATGCTTTGCAGGGTTCTGAACATATCCCGGCCTTCTCTGATCTGCATGTCATCGCCTTTTTGTTTTACCAGGTATGAAGCAAAGGCTTCCATTTCTTTACTGTTCACAGCTTTTCCAAACCGGTAGATAAGCGGTGCATCGCCGCCGCCTTTAGCCGAAGCATCGGCAAAGTTTACCACCCACCCGTTCCCTACATAGCTTCGTGAAATATATTCGCCCATGTTTTTAACAATAGGCTCTTTAAATATAGAGATCTTCCCCCCGGTTATATCATATAATATCTGCAGGTAGTCATACAGCTTCCCTGCCGCGTGCCCCCAATAGGAAGGGCCTTCCTCGCAGGCGCCATCATCTTTATTATAATTAATGAACTGGTCTACAGAGCGCATGGTTTTATACACGGCTTTCGCCAGCTTATCTTTATCCTCCTCCATTAGTGCGAACGCCTGCAGCACGTTGCTGTTACACCATACATTCCAGTTATTCACTACCTGCGACGGGCTTAATATAAAGCCCATCCACCAGAAATGATCCGCGCTCATATAAGGCTCCAGTATGCGCCGTTCTATTTCATCCTTCAATCGCTTAGCAATAAGCGGATCTGTTTTATCAAATTCCTTATTCAGGAAATAATAGATCCATGAAAACATAGACCCCACATCCCCGGCAACCAGGTCAATGATCTGCTGGTTATGATCAGGGAATTTTTTGTTATTTAATTGTATGGAAAGATGTGCAGACAAAGACCAGGTGGTCATTTCGCAGGCAGCAAATACACCGTTGATCAGCTGATCCGTAAACCGGCCTTTACCTTCGGCCATCTCGGCAAGAAAGAGCGCAGATATAGCATTGAGATTTTTATTATACGGTTCTTCCATTATTACGCGGGAGCCGCTCCTTGAAAATTCCAGGTAATTGGTGGCAGTTACTACCTGCCATTGATAGGCCAGGAATTTTTCGCCGGACTTTATAATATCCGTTTTATAATCACCTAAGAACCGCTTCCAGCCATCCCTGTCCTGGTAAGAAGGATAGGGGATCCACTTATCCTTAGATAGTAAAACACGCTTTATAAAATACTCGTCTCCCTGTTTTTGCAAAAGGTTCCTGGGCATCAGTGCTGCTGCATCAATATATAAAAAGATTATCAGTAAACCCAGTATTCCGGATTTTTTAAAAAAGCAAGCTATATTCACAATAAATATTTTCAGAGAAAGTTATTAAATATAAAAGACTTTTACCCCTATATTAAGAGAACAATCGTTTGCCCAACTTTTAATTACAGCATATGTCCAGCATTAAAAAGGAAGATATTCAACAGGAAATTTTTGATCTGTATGACGATTATGCACATAACCGTATCAACCGGCGGGATTTTGTGCAGAAACTTTCTGTATATGCTGTGGGGGGCTTATCGTATCATCGCTGATGAGTTTTTTAAACCTGGATAGCATAAAAATTTCTGTCAACACATCCCCTGTTCCAAAATCAGTATGGCATATGATGAATATCAGTATGGCTGGTTTGTATTACATGTACATTCGCTTTTACTCATTTTGATACTCCTTCAATGAAAGCTCTAAAAACGCTTCTTTTTACAGGCACATTTTTCTTAACCATATCTGCTACAGCCCAAAAGCAAACCATGCATTATGGCCAGGCATGGATGGGTTATATGACTTCGGTAAAGTTAACACCCAAAATTGCTATCTGGAATGATGTGCATTTTGATACGGAGAGCTTCTTTATTGCCCGTCATGGCATTTCTTATACTCCTCTAAAAAACGCAACATTTACCGGAGGTTACGCCTGGCTGTTTCTTACTACGCCCAATTCTACTTCTTTAACCCGGAAAGAGCACCGGCCCTGGGCACAGCTGGCGCTGACCATGCCAATGGAAAAAGGCTGGACGGTTCAAAACCGTATCCGTTATGATGCCCGTTTCAGGCAAAAGCTGTTGAACGGAGATGTTACAGATGGTTATACTTTTAACCACCGGCTACGCTACCTATTCAATATCAGGAAAAATGTGAACATGAATCTTTTTGGAGATGCCAGGAAATTTGTTTCACTCAATGATGAAATACTACTCAATTTTGGAAAAAATATCACCGGTAACAATCTTGATCAAAACCGGGCCAGCCTGTTCTTCGGAGTTTCCAAAGGCGATCATACTTTTCAGCTGGGTTATATGCATCGCTACGTGCCTCCTGCCAGCGGAAATTTGAATAAGCAATACCATACGGTAGTGCTATGGGTGAACAGTAATTTTGAAACAAGGAAATATAAGAGAGACCATGGTTCATAGTGAAGGTCTATGGCCGTTCTAAAGAACAAAAAATAATCCATTGTCCATCGTCTATCGACTACTATTACTAAAACTCCGCGCTCTTGGGGGTTCTGGGAAAAGCGATCACATCGCGGATATTACTCATGCCTGTTACAAACTGTATCATCCTTTCAAAGCCTAAACCAAAACCGGAGTGCGGTACTGTTCCGAAACGGCGGGTGTCCAGGTACCACCACAATTCTTCTTCGGGAATGTTCATCGCTTTCATTTTTTCGAGCAAAACATCCAACCGTTCTTCCCGCTGAGAGCCGCCTACAATTTCCCCGATGCCCGGAGCTAAAATATCCATTGCCGCTACAGTCTTTCCATCTTCATTAATACGCATGTAAAACGCTTTGATAGAAGCGGGGTAATTCATCAGGATAACAGGTTTCTTAAAATGCTTTTCTACCAGGTAACGCTCATGCTCACTCTGCAGGTCCATTCCCCAGCCGGTTACCGGATACTGGAATTTCTTCTTCTTATGATGATTGCTGTTGGCTAAAATATCGATCGCTTCGGTGTAGGTGAGCCGCTGAAAATCGTTGTTCAGCACAAATTCCAGCTTTTCGATCAAACCCATTTCGCTGCGCTTATCCTGCGGCAATTGTTTTTCTTCTTCGGCCAGGCGGCTCGCCAGAAAATCCAGGTCCTCCCGGTTGTTCTCCAACACATACCTGATGATATATTTAATAAACTCCTCAGCGAGGTTGGCATTATCTTCCAGGTCATAAAAAGCCATTTCCGGCTCTATCATCCAGAATTCGGCCAGGTGCCGGGCGGTATTGCTGTTCTCGGCACGGAAAGTAGGCCCGAAAGTATAGATCTCACCAAACGCAGTAGCACCTAACTCTCCCTCCAACTGGCCACTCACGGTTAAATTGGTCGATTTTCCAAAAAAATCCTCTTTAAAGTTAACAGAACCTTCTTCGTTACGCGGTGTTTGGTCAAAAGGCAAAGTGGTTACCCTGAACATTTCTCCGGCTCCTTCTGCGTCGCTGGCTGTAATAATAGGAGTGTGCAGGTATACAAAACCCTTTTCATTAAAAAACTGATGTATGGCAAATGCCAATGCATGCCTGGTACGGAACACCGCCGCAAACGTATTGGTACGGAATCGTAAATGGGCTTTTTCTCTTAAAAACTCCAGCGAATGCTTTTTAGGTTGAAGCGGGTATTTTTCTGCATCGCTATCGCCCAAAATTTCAATAATCCCGGCCTTTAATTCCATTTTCTGTCCTTTTCCAAGCGAGGGAACTACAGTTCCTGTAACTTTTAAAGAAGCAGAGGTTGTGACCCTTTTTAAAAGCGCTTCATCAAATTTACCCAGCTCAGCCACCACCTGCAGGTTGGTATTAGTGCTGCCGTCGTTCAGCGCAATAAACTGGTTATTGCGAAAAGTACGCACCCATCCCATTACAGTTACTTCCTGTGCCTCCCGATAGCTATCGGGATCCTGCGCTAAAAGTTCTTTTATCTTGATCCGCTTATTAAACATCGCTCTTTATTTTGGGCGGCAAAGATACTATTAATATGTACGACGTGAACGGCAATATCAGGTTTTTACAGCCGGATGCATTGTAAAATTCAGGACGAAGCCTTTCATAAACAGTCAACGACCCACTAAAAAGCAGATATTTTCCTTAATTTTTTTATTCAAATAATGATTTTTTTGATTTTGAATAAAAACATACTATTTTCGCAGTAAGAAATGACCCTAAGGCTTGTGATCATCTCTGCTAATTATTGATTTTCATTTCAATAAAATTTCGTCCAAAAAAAATTTTCTATTATTTTTTATTAATCACCATGCTAAAGCCGGTATTTGATTAATACAAGTTTACCCTTATGTATGATATTTTACAATTGAACGAAATGCTCGTTCCCGAACTGTTGGACATTGCCGATCAGTTGAACATTCCGGGTGCCAAAAACCTGGATAAACAAACCCTTGTTTACCGGATTTTAGACAATCAGGCAATTGCCGGTTCTAAAAGCGCGGCCACCGAAACAAAACCTAAAAGAAAACGCATCGTAAAAGCAACGACTTCTACAGGAACGGAAGAGGCTTTTATTGAAGATGACGGGATCTCTGAAGAAAACAGTAAAAAAGCCAAAGCCCCGGCTAAAAAAGCCAAGGCTCCGGCCAAAAAGAAGAAAGCCCCGGCTAAAAAAGAAGAAGAAGAACCGACGCCCGTTAAAGAAACCAAAAGTGCAGTAGAAAAGCCTGCGGATCCTGAAGATAAAGATTTCAGCATGGACCCGGCTACTGTTTCGTTTATAGAGCAGGCATTAAAAGCTACCGAAAAGTATACCAATCCTGCGCCGGTAATACCGGTAGCAGAAGAACCCGTTGTTAAAACGTTCGTTCCAAAAAAAGAAAAAGAAACAGCTTTTAATGTAGAATTTGACGGGATTATTTTAAGTGAAGGCGTTTTGGAAATGATGCCCGATGGTTATGGTTTTTTAAGATCGTCTGATTATAACTACCTGTCAAGCCCGGATGATGTATATGTTTCGCCCTCCCAGATAAAACTATTTGGCTTAAAGACCGGCGATACGGTGCATGGAGCGGTACGACCCCCCCGCGAAGGCGAAAAATATTTTGCCTTGCTGAAAGTGGATACCATCAATGGAAAAAGCCCGGAAGAAGTACGCGACCGTGTACCTTTCGACTATTTAACCCCGTTGTTCCCTTACGAAAAGCTGAACCTGTTTACCAGGCCATCTGATCTTTCTACCCGTATTATAGATCTTTTTACACCTATTGGGAAAGGCCAGCGTGGTTTAATTGTGGCCCAGCCTAAAACCGGTAAAACCATGTTGCTGAAAGCTGTGGCAAATGCCATTGCTGAAAATCATCCTGAATGTTACCTGATGGTAGTACTGGTAGATGAACGGCCGGAAGAGGTTACAGATATGGAGCGCAGTGTAAAAGCAGAAGTAATTGCTTCTACTTTTGACGAGCCTGCAGAAAAACACGTGAAGGTTTCTACGGTGGCTTTGCAAAAAGCGAAAAGGCTGGTAGAGTGCGGACATGACGTGGTGATCCTTTTAGACTCTATTACCCGTTTGGCCCGTGCCCATAATACGGTATCCCCTGCATCGGGCAAGGTATTGAGTGGTGGTGTGGAAGCCAATGCCATGCAAAAACCCAAACAGTTCTTCGGTGCTGCACGTAAAATCGAAAACGGCGGATCGCTTACTATCCTGGCTACTGCATTAATTGATACCGGCAGCAAAATGGATGAAGTGATCTTTGAAGAATTTAAGGGTACCGGTAATATGGAGCTGCAGCTCGACAGAAGGCTTTCCAATAAGCGTATTTACCCGGCTATAGATCTTACTGCATCTTCTACCCGCCGCGATGATCTTTTGTTAGACAAAGAAGTTCTGCAAAGAATGAACCTGCTTCGCGTATACCTGGCCGATATGAAAACAGAAGAAGCGATGACCGATTTGTTAAGACGCATGAAGGGAACCAAAAGCAACGAAGAGTTTTTAGCGAGTATGAACTCCTGAGAAACGCTTTTTTAATATGTATGAAAAAACCCGCGCCAGGCGCGGGTTTTTCAGGTTTAAATGGCTCCTGTTTTCTAAAAATATTTAAGTCGTATAATATTAAAAGAATAGCCCTGCAGGGTTATTGCAGGTTTTTTCCCCGAAATTTTAATATTTATTTCCTTTGGAGCTATTGCCCTGGGATTGGCAATAGTATTTACCCCACTCAAATCATCACTTTGCAAAATAGTGCATTTTGCCGTACCGGCAAGTTTTTTAACTCCTTCAAAATTCAGTACAATATTTTGCTGTTTGGAGAGTGCATTTACAACTTTTATAATAACCTCCCTAGATGGTGCATCGATGGCTGCAGTAGCATAAAGGCTGTCCTGGCCTGCTACCATTTTATGATCCAGCTCAACAGGTATTACAGTAGTACCCTTATTCGTTGAAAATAATTGCTGCACATAATAGCTGGGCGACCCCACCACATTCAGATTATTAACCCAGATAAGATCAGGAGCCCATTGCCATCCCTCATAATGAGCAAATAAAGGAGCATAAGAAGCCATATGTACTACCTCGGCATTTCTTTCCAGTCCGGTTAAAAATGCAGCTTCAGAAAGAGCTGCCAGCCAGCTGTTTTTTACAGGACCTGTAGTTCCGGCTGTATGGGACGCATATTCTCCTGCAAATACTTTCGATCCGTTCCTGGGATAATCATCATACCTGTTTATCCCACTAAAAAAGAATTGCGGCGGACGATAATAATGCTCATCAATAAAATCTACACCCAGTTTTCTCAGCTCCGTATCCAGCAGGTTGAACCGGTCGCCGTTCGGATCGGTTCCTGAGCTTGCTACCAGCTTAATATCAGGGTATTTTGCATTCAGCTGCTTTTGAAAAGATTTGAAACGTTCCAGGTATTGAGGCCCCCAGTTTTCATTTCCCACACCCAGCATTTTTAAGTTAAATGGCTCGGGATGACCCATTTCTGCCCGCAGCTTTCCCCATTGGGTTGCAACATCACCATTAGCAAATTCTATCAGATCGAGGGCATCGTCAATATAAGGCTGCAGCTCATCGATCGTAACAACTTCTGCCGAATTAAACTGGCACGCCATGCCGCAGTTAAGTATTGGCAGGGGCTCTGCTCCTATATCAGAGCAGAGCTGGAAATATTCAAAAAATCCCAGGCCAAAAGTCTGGAAATAATCAGGCGCAGAGCGATGCGGAAACTCAAAATTCCACCGGTTAATTAACAATTGCCTCTCTTCTGTAGGCCCTACTGTTTTTTTCCACTGGTACCGCTGCGAAAGATCAAATCCTTCTACAATGCAGCCTCCCGGAAAGCGAATAAACCCGGGCTTCATATCGGCAAGCATTTGTACCATATCGGCTCTCATACCGCCGGGACGGTTTTTCCAGGTATCGCCGGGAAAAAGAGAGATCATATCCAGGTCTATAATACCGTTACCTTCAAACAAAATACGCATAGACCCTTTTTCTTCTCTTTGAGAAGCTTTAAAACTAACCGCCAGTTTTTTCCACTCTTTATTTCCTGAATCCGGTAAAATCTCTGTACTTCCGATCACTTCTTTCTGCGCGTTCAGCAATTCAACATACATCTTCACATTGCCCGAAACCATTTTATAGAGCATGGAAAAATCATATTTCAAGCCCGATTTAATACCCATTCCCCTGAAACCTTCATTGGTTAAAGAGAGACTTCCCTTTGTGCGGTTATTAACTGTAATCCTGGCAAAACGGGGATTATTTGTATTTTTTGCAGTCCGGTTCTGAATTAATACACACCCTTCTTCCACCGGTTTCTGGTTCACCTGCCATCCCATTAACGGCCTGAAAAATTCAAATGACCTGTTTTTTACCAATTCGGCATAAATACCTCCGTCGGCACCAAAGTTGATATCTTCAAAAAATACGCCCCACATAGTAGAGGATATGGGGGCAACCGGCTTACTAACAGATATTACAAAATTTTTTGCCTGGGCGAACAACAGGTTACTCGCTAAAATAAAAAGAATGGAAAAACTTTTCTTTAACATGCCGGATTTCTTTAAAATACAATGGATAAAATCTGTAATAATATTAATTTTATGTGCAATCGTTTCCACAGGCTTCAAATTTAATTGTTTTTATGACAAATAAAATCTTTACTTTGCATATTCTATATCTGTTCAACAGCGCTTTTCTATAGTGGGCAAAGAGACAAAATATCAAAAAATAACAAAATTTACCGTAGCAGTAGACTGTATTGTCTTTGGCTTCGATGGTACCCGCCTGAAAATTTTACTGGTAAAAAGAGGGTTAGTGCCTGAAAAAGGCAAATGGAGCCTGATGGGTGGTTTTGTGAATGAAGAAGAAAGTGCTGATATTGCAGCTAACAGGATACTCAAAAAGCTCACGGGATTAGAAGGCATTTACCTGGAACAGTTCCATACTTTTTCATCTCCCGACAGGGACCCGGTACAGCGGACCATTTCCATTGCTTATTTTGCCTTAATTGATATTAACAAATACAAGGAATCGATCAATACAGATTTTGAGGCTGAATGGTTTCCCATAAAAGATTTCCCCAATCTAATCTTTGATCATAACGAAATGGTGTTGCAGGCACAGAAAAAACTGCAGTACAAAGCGGCTTCGCATACAATTTTGTTTGAGCTGTTGCCGGAAAATTTTACACTGCCCTTATTGCAAAGCCTTTTTGAAGATGTTTTTAATACCAGCTTTGATAAAGGGAATTTCAGCCGGAAAATGCTGTCCACTAAATTGCTGATCAAGCAGAAAGAAAAAGACAAAAGCAATTCTAAAAAAGGGGCTTATTATTATAAGCTGGATAAAAAACATTACCAGGAAAACCTGCATAAGATCCAAAAGCTGATCCCGAATGCGAATCATCTGCTTTAACAGTAACTGCTGTTACAGCTATTGACCAACAGCTGATCCCCCCGGAACTTTATATGCTTACCCTTTAACTTTCGGATGGTTCTGTATTTTCGGAAGTAGTGGTGGCCGATTCTTTTTTGCCAAACAAATCATTCATCCATTTTTCGGCGCCGGGTAAATATTCTTTTATAGCATCGGTTCCCTTTGCAGCCAATTCAGAAAAATAATCTTTAGTCTGATCGGCTGTTTTTACAGCTTCCTCTTTTAAGTTGTTAGCCTTTTCTTTAAGCATGGCCATCATCTTCTCTTTTTCTTCTTCACTCATACTGGCATATTTTCCTGCGGCAAGACCCGCCAGCGCGCCTAAAATAAAGGTGGCTATGTGCTTGTTATTTACCATAGTTGTACCATTTTGTATGACTAAGTTAGCAAAATTCATTGCTTTTACCCTGAAAGATAAATTGCACTTTTTTCAGGAACAAAAAATCCTTCGCATTCCGATGATTCTGGCAATGGGTGAAGCCTTAAACTTTACGATGCACCTTATTTTTTGGGATATACCAGCTTCATCTCTTTTACCAAATGCCCGGCACCGGCATATTTGTCTACTATAAATAAAACATATCTTATATCTACCATTATATTCCTGCAGATAGAAGGATCATAATTCACATCACTCATGGTACCTTCCCATACCCGGTCGAAATTTAAACCTACCAGGTTCCCGTAAGCATCCAAAGCCGGGCTGCCGCTGTTACCGCCGGTAGTATGGTTGGAAGCTATAAAACATACCGGCATCTTTCCTTTATTTCCATATATTCCATAGTCTTTCTTTTTATATAACTGGCGTAACTTTTCAGGTACATCAAATTCATAATCTCCGGGTTTGTATTTTTCCATCACACCATCCAGGTAGGTATAATATTGATATGTTTTACCGGTAGGAGAAGTATAGCCATCTACATTTCCAAAAGCCACACGTAGGGTGCTGTTCGCATCCGGATAAAAAGTTTTATCAGCAAATACTTCCATTTGTGCCTGCATATACCTTCTTTGCAGCTGGTTTATCTGTGATTGTATCTTATTTAGTTTTATGGCTACTTCTTTCTCATAAAGTTCTGCAATAGCTATAAGCAGCCTGGCTCCTTCATCAGCAGCAATTGCATCAAACAACTGTGAAGGATCAGTTGTTAATAATTGCATTACTTTTCCCTTATCGCTAAAAATGCTTTTGCTATAAATATGCTCAGCCCATGTTTTATAGTCTTTAAATTTTGCAAGTGCTTCCTTTGCATATCCAGAAACGTAGGCAGGATCCTGCTTTTCGATATATAGCTCCATCATGGCCGCAAATAATTCTTTGTCCACCGTTAGGTTCATCTCGTCCAGAAAGTGCTCCATCCATTTTATTTCTTCGGCCAGGGCATCGGAATAATTGAACTTATCTTTTTTTGTATTTAATACCCTTATACGATTGATAACAGTGAACAGCTCTATTTTACTAATAGTTTCCAGGTAATAATCGCGTGCCAGGGCAAAAGGCTGTATCTGTTTATAAGCCGTATTCAGTTGCTCTAATACCTGGCCATAACTGGCTTTTAAAGCAGGATTGTTATTTAATCTTGCCTGGTAAGTTGCTTCGTAGTTTTGCTTTTTAGCTACGGCATGGGTATTGGTAAGACCCAGTACTTCGCCCTGCCATTTTTTCCAGGCATTGCTGATACCTGCATACTTTGAAGCATACTGGATTTTTATGGCTTCATCGGTACGCATATATTTATCTATTACAGCCAGTGCCTTATCTCTTACCAAAATTTTTGCAGGATCGTTTACCGTCATTATCTGGTTGACTGCTTCGCTGGGTAAATACTCTGTAGTTCTGCCCGGAAAACCAAATACCATGGTAAAATCGCCTTCTTTCATTCCACTCATTGAAATAGATAAAGCCCTTTTAGGTGTGTAAGGCACATTATCAGGTGAATAATGTGCCGGTTTATTGCCTTTTCCTGCATATATCCTGAACATGCTGAAATCACCGGTATGCCGGGGCCACATCCAGTTATCGGTATCTTTTCCGAAATTCCCGATTGAGGAAGGCGGCGCACCAACGAGCCGTACATCATTATATGTTTCTGTTACAAAAAGGTAGTATTTATTACCTTCAAAAAACGGGCGGATAAAAGCATCCTGGTAATCTTCCTTGTTAACAATGCCCAGCTGTTCCCGGGCATTTCTGTCTACCATCGATTGACGCATGTTTTCGGGCAGGGATTGATTCACTCCTTTCAAAACCTGGCTGGTTACATCATCTATCCTTACTATAAAAGTTACAAACAAACCTGCATTTGGTAACTCCTCTGCATTCGATTTAGCCCAAAATCCATCTCTTATAAAATTTTTGTCGAGTGTGGAATGGTTTTGTATAGCATCAAAACCACAATGATGATTCGTTAATACCAGTCCTTTATCTGAAATAACTTCACCGGTACAAAATCCGCCAAAACTCACAATTGCATCTTTAAGGCTGCCTTTGTTAACATCGTAGATATCGCTTGCGCTCATTTTCATTCCCAGCTCTTTCATCCGCTTTTCGTTCAGCGTTTCCAGTAACTGCGGCAGCCACATACCTTCATCCGCCCGGCTCATTAAGCCAAATAATAAACAGGAAAATACAATCAATAGTTTTTTTGTACAGATCATGATCTTTTTAATTATGGTATCGTATCCCAGCATTCCGGGGTAGAGAAAGCAGAAAATATAAAACTTCATTACAATTCAAAATGCTTTTAGCAGGCAATTATTTGCAGATGAATGTATTGAAACCTGTTTCTGCACAACCCCATTCCTTCACAAAAATGCAGGTTCAGACAATTATTTCTCCCCAAAGATATGTGAATAGCTATTTAAAAATGTGGATATCCCCGCGTGAAACGTTTATATGAAATAGCGTTTTTAGGATACAAAATGTAATAGAGCAGGCAGCCTGTCTAAAAAGGTGAATTTTTATAGATTTATACCTGCTCTATTAACACAATGTAAATTTTAAAAGAAACTTTTTTTATTAAGAAAAGAAAATCCACATTTTTGTGAACAAACGTGCTAATAAAGCATAGTACAGGATCTGCTATGTGAATTACTCCTGAATTTATGTGTAAAACAATTAAATACTAATTTTGTAATACATGTGAATAATAATTTATCCACTAATTCACAGTGCTAATAATAATAAGCTTTTTTTAAAAATATATTATATAATTATTATTAAGAAGATTAGTAGCAGCAAAAAAAATTGTTTCAAAAAATTTGTTGCACCATTGTATCATTGCAGTGGATTTAAAAAAAATTTACGAACATGGACACAGCAGTTTTAGAAAAAGCAAAACAGGAAGTAGCAGCTAAAGGATTTCTGGATGTGGATGTAGACCCTACGCTGGATCTTTTTGAAGAAATTAATCAGCTGAAAAAGGAAAAGAATGCGGTGATCCTGGCCCATTATTACCAGGATCCGGATATACAGGATATAGCTGATTACATTGGGGATAGCCTTGGGCTGGCACAGGAAGCAGAAAAAACGGATGCTGATATGATCGTTTTTGCCGGTGTACATTTTATGGCAGAAACTGCAAAGATCCTGAATCCTACTAAAAAGGTAGTTATTCCTGATTTTAAGGCGGGCTGTTCCCTGAGCGATAGCTGCCCGCCGCCATTGTTTCAGAAATTTAAAGAGCAGCATCCTGACCATGTGGTAGTAAGTTATATCAACTGCAGCGCCGGTATTAAAGCACTAAGTGATGTAATTGTTACCAGCAGCAATGCCCGCATTATTGTAGATAGTTTTCCGAAGGAACAGAAGATCATTTTTGCTCCGGATAAGAACCTGGGCGGATATATCAATAAAGTTACGGGAAGAAATATGCTATTATGGAATGGTGCCTGTATGGTTCATGAAATTTTCAGCATGGAGAAGATCACTAAATTAAAACAGCAAAACCCCCATGCCAAATTTATTGCACATCCTGAGTGTGAAGAAGAGCTGCTGAAGCTGGCTGATTTTATCGGTTCTACCACCGGGCTTTTGAAATACACCATGCAGGATGATGCTACTGAATTTATTGTAGCTACCGAAACCGGTATCCTGCACCAGATGGAGAAAGCCAGTCCGCATAAGAAATTTATTCCCGCTCCTCCTGATAATGGGTGTGCTTGTAACGACTGTCCGCACATGAAGCGTAATACACTGGAAAAAATTTACCTGTGCATGAAGTATGAACAGCCCGATATTATTATGGATGAGGAGTTAAGGCTGGCAGCCAAAAAACCTATTGACAGGATGCTTGAAATCAGTAAGCAGGCAGGCTTGTAAGACAATAAAACATCATCATATCAAGTTAATATTTTGCGTGTGTATCAAAGAGTTGTTACTTGGGAGTCCATCAAGGCCTTTGTCATTCCCGAACCTGCGATGCATGGCAAAATAAATAGATTCTGATACAGGATGTATATCTTTTTAATTACAGATTTACAACTCTTCTCTCTTTATTACTCTGTAGTGCAGCATCAATAATACGCATCGTTAGTACAGCATCGGATGCAGGTACCGGGTTGGGTGCTCCGTTTACCAAAGCCTGGTATACCTCTTCATAGTAATCCATATAATTGCCCATTTCAGACCGGGTTTCTTTACGTACGGGATCATCATTGATGACCGTATGCAGAATGCCGTCAAATCCCTGCGGTGCCGGTATCCAGGTTTCGAGTGATGGTATCTCATCGGCCTGTAATCTTGCTTCCTGCAGGTCAGAACGTTGCTGCATAAAAGTTCCGTTTTCACCATTGAGGATATAAGCATAGTTTGATTCACGTGCAAACACCGTTCCTTTTATCCTTACACGGAAAGGGCGCGGATAATACAGCAGTACTTCAAAATAATCATTGGCAATCATATTATCGCGCATGGCAAAAACATCGGCGAAAACAGCTTCGGGAAATCCAAATAATTGTATGGCCTGATCTATTAAATGCGTACCCAGGTCGTGCAGGTTTCCTGCTCCGGGTTTATCTCCTTCTTTATGTTCTTTACCACTATGGCCGGGCCTGTATCGGTCGTATCTTAATTCTGCTTCTTTTAAAGAACCTAAAAGGTTTTCCTGTACTACATCTTTAATAGCCCTGAAATCCCCATCATACCTGCGGTTTTGATAAACGCTTAAAAATAATTTTTTACCTTTTGCTATATCATTAAGTTCCTCCGCTTCTTTGGCAGTAACTGTGAAAGGTTTTTCTACTATGATATTTTTCCCTGCATTAAGCGCGGCTTTTGCATATTCAAAATGTGTTTGAACCGGTGTATTTACTACTATAAGCTCAATGGATTCATCCGATATTAACTCTTCAAAAGAACGGTATAACCTGGAGTCCGGATATTTATCACGTGATTCAGTTTTGTGTCTTTCAACTATTGCTGCAAGGTTATAATTAGGATGGGCTTGCACGAAAGGCGCATGAAACAATTTTCCGCTCATTCCATAAGAGGCAATACCTGTGTTGATTATCTGTGCCATGTTTTGCTGATTTTATTTTAGGCTTAAATAAAGCAATAATTTATTTTACGTTATCAAAGACCAAAGGTAATTGAAGATGGAAAACAATTTTGTAATCTAATAATATTAAGAGAAAGCAGGAAAAAGTATTTTTTGTTATTTCGGATGATTATCAGTCGTTCTGTCAACTACAGTTTGTGAACGTGAAATTATTTACCGTTGCTGTGCCCTGAACCATCGCTCAGGAATTTCATTACTGCCTGCTGCGAGGTAATCTTTATAGCTGCAGGGAATATAGGTTTTATCAGGCAGCTGCATCCACCAGCGACCGGTTTTTTTGCTCTGAAGAAAGCGGGTTTCTATTTCTGCAAAAGCCATCTGATATTCGGTAAAATGTTCAGGCTGTTCTAAAGAAGCTTCCTTCAGCCTTCGGTGTCTCCCGTCTATAGTGTACCAAAGCATGTGGCTGATTTGTTTCGCTGTAAGCTCATCCCTGTCCTGCTGTGGAGTATAACCGTAAATGCCTATGGATTGCATATTGCTGCTCATACCGGCATATTGCATAAGGATACAGGATTCTTCTCCATTAAAACCATTAGGTGTAAGCTGGTTGGCCGGTGCATAAGCATTCGCAATGGCATTGATGTCGAAAGAAAAAATGTGGCTGTTACGTATGGCTGGTTCCGTTTCTTCTATATCGTCCTTTACATGTCCCACCCTGAAAAAATCAAATTTGAGCTTATCCAATGTTTGCAGCATACCAGGGTGTACGAGATAACTTTGGAAACCCAAATGGTTGTAATGTTTGATGTAATTAGGTTCGCTGGTAAATAGTTCCATTAAAAAATGATCATTTTTGAAAGGTGATTCCATATCCAGATCAATGATGGCGTCAATACCTGTAGCTTCTATTATCTGCTTTGCATTTTTGCAGGCATAGTATTGAGCCAGTGTCAGATCATGCGATCCGCCTATTATTATAATCGTTTTACCCAGTGCTGTAATTTCTTCAATTACTGTTTGTAAGGCTGCCAGAGTATCGTTATAGGTAGCACCGTGCCTGATATTACCTATATCTGCAATTTTTATAGTATCATGCCAGTGAAATAAGGAATAAAAATGTTTTCTTACCAGCTCGGGTGCATCGCTTGCAGGGCCTAAATAGCCACGTCCGCGTTGTTCTCCGCAGCCCACTAAAACAATATTGGCATTATCAATATCGGGGAAAGCCCCGTTATAAATATCCATGGTATTTCCAAGCTGACCAGGTTTGTAAGTTTCATCACCTGTTAGTTCAACAATATTTACTTCAGATAAAAAATCAATTAAAGACATGAACGCAATATAGGTTTATTTTGAAAGTAAAAATCCCGCAAATCGGCTTGCGGGATCAGATTTATTTTTTATTGGCGGTAAAGTAAAAATTATTTGCTGTTCATATTCAGCATAAAGCCGCTGCCGGAGCCGGTTTGCACCTGAGGCAGCTCACCGTTCCATTTATTTACTTTTAAATATTCTACATAAGTGGGCGTAAGCGAAACCTGTTTTCTCCTGATAGCTTCTGCTTCACCGGCTGCCTGGATAACTACTGCAGCGCTGTCGGCTTTTGCCTGGGCTACTTTTCTTTCACCTTCGGCAATGGCTACCAGCTTCTGGTTTTCTGCTACCTGTACCTCCTGTATCGCTTTTGTTTTTGCTTCAATGGATTGCTGCAGGGCAGGAGGAGGAATGATATTGGTACGTAACTGGGATATGATAAACCATTTAGACACGCGTTTATTAGCCTCGCTGATAATATCGTTTTCAAACTGTTCGCGTTTGTTAAAAATATCATCTACCGACCATTTATTGGCTACGTCGTTTACGGTACCAACAATAGCAGTTTGGAGCCATTGCTGCTCTACACTTTTTACGTCGAGGCGAAGATTCTGGAACATGTCTCCCACATCACCGGGCTTTAAAGCATAATTGAAAGAAGGTTTGATGGTTGCGCTAAAGCCGCCTTTGGTAATTACCTGCTGCTCAGGATATTCAATATGTTGCTGGAAAACGGGGAATTCATAGAGACGGCTGATCCATGAATTGTATAATACCCACCCGGTTTTATATTCAAACTTGCTGATGCCACGGTTATCGCCTGTAAGGTTTACTTTTATACCTACATGACCGGCGTCCACCCTTTCCAGTTTCAATGGTTGTATTAAAGCCAATACCAGCCCTGCTATAACAATACCTGTAGTTATAGCCCACATGGAAGGTTTGCCATTCTGGTTACTTTTTTTGTAATAGAGAAAGGCAATAAGAAGGGCAGCAAAAAACGCAATAACAGATACGATCATTTGAATAAAGTTTTGATGGATTTATAAAATAATAAGAGGAACAATGCGATCTCTGAAATAAGGAACAGGAAAAGATATACTGTTGAAGATGCCCTGTTAATAAGGTATTCAGCCAGCAGGGTCGTTAAAAAAATAAACAGCAGTATTTTGAGAATAGTTTTAAGCATATGTTTGTTTTTATGGTCTGATGTGTTCTAATATTAAGGCCAGCATCAATGTTTTTCTTATTTCAACATTGAATTTGATTGTAGCATCCAGGGCTTTAAATACTTTTAATATCGTTTCAAAGCGTGCATCTTTAGCATTGTTCTCTATTTTGGATATCTGTGCTTTTTTAACACCTACCAGTTCTCCCAATTCCTGTTGGGTCATATTTTTTTCAAGCCTTACTTTTTTTATTGTTTGGCCTATCAGGTCCAGCCTTAACTCACTGCTTTCGTAAGATATAATTCTGGTAGCTTCTTTTTCCGGGTTTCCCTGCAGCCGCTTTCTTGGAGACATAGAATGGAATTTACTGTAAAAATAATAGTTTCCTAAACAGGAAACAAATAAATATAGATTAGTTGTGTAAATCAGAACATAATTACTTTACTTTGCAAGGATAGAAGCTTTGGAAAAGCATTTCACGTTTGGTAAAGAACAAGGGAAAAAATAAAATATACGGGATGAAACTTCTTGAAAACAAAGTAGCTATTGTTACAGGAGCAGCCAGGGGTATTGGTGAAGCGATTGCTATAAAATTTGCCGAGCATGGCGCTCATGTAGCTTTTACTTATGTTAGTGACAGCAGTGCAGAACGTGCAGCAGCCCTTGAAAAAAAGCTTACGGACCTGGGCGTAAAGGCGAAAGCCTGGAAAAGCAATGCCGGGGATTTTGCACAATGTGAATCATTGGTAAATGATGTTTTGAAAGAGTTTCAGGCTATTGATATCTGTGTGAACAATGCCGGTATATCAAAAGATAATTTATTACTGCGAATGACACCCGAGCAGTGGGATGATGTATTAAAAATTAACCTGAACAGTGTTTTTTATATGACGAAGCAGGTTATTAAACCTATGATTAAGGCCAGGAGTGGGAACATTATTAACATGAGCTCTGTAATTGGTGTAATGGGAAATGCAGGGCAGGCAAGCTATGCCGCCAGCAAGGCAGGAATTATAGGGTTTACAAAAAGTGTAGCAAAGGAATTGGGAAGTCGTAATATACGTTGTAATGCGATTGCTCCGGGTTTTGTAGAAACGGATATGACCAGTTACTTGAATGATAATACAGGTGCAGAAAAATACCTGGCTGATATTCCACTGAACCGTTTTGCTAAAGCTGAAGACATAGCAAATGTTACTTTGTTTCTTGCATCAGAGATGAGCAGTTATATTACCGGTCAAACTATTAGTGCCTGTGGTGGTTTAAATATTTAACTTTTAAGCTGCAAAGCTTTGCAAACCCTATCCAGTTTTGAAGGAAGTATATAAGCATTTTGTTCTGCTTACATATAGTATCTTTTCTTTTCTTTTTTCTTTTGCGCAAACACAATATGATTATCATCTTGAGGCTGCCCGAAAGTTTGGTATACCTCCCATAAAAAATCAGGCACATGTAAATTCCCTGGTAAAAAAAAG
Organism: Niabella aquatica; assembly: GCF_054779315.1. Classification (NCBI taxonomy): domain Bacteria; kingdom Pseudomonadati; phylum Bacteroidota; class Chitinophagia; order Chitinophagales; family Chitinophagaceae; genus Niabella; species Niabella aquatica. The sequence continues at coordinate 269,336 of NZ_BAAGYM010000008.1, read as the reverse complement.
TAAGCTGGTATTAATTTTCCCTCAACGGGGCTACACGATTGCACCACTTACTCATAGCAAGCCTTATCTGAACCCGAGGTCTTATAAAATATTAAAAGAAATAGGAACCCGTTTTTATGCAAAAAGCAAAAAGAAAACTTTCACGGTAACCTCTGTTACCAGAACGCTTTATGACCAGAAAAGATTAGCCCGTGTTAACAGTAATGCCGTTACTTCCAAGTTAAGCTCTCATAACTATGGTTGTTCTTTCGATATTTCTTATATCCGATTTAACCGTCATAAAGCGCCCAATGCCCGGCTCGAAAAAATATTGCAGGAAGTACTTACTGAAATGCAAAGGCAGGGAAAACTCTATTTTATTAAAGAGTACAGGGAAAAGTGTTTTCATGTTACTGTAAGATAGGAAGGCTCAATAAATATTATTTTAAGCGTTTTTCTTTAGAAATATCTTTTACCTTTAAAAGGATTTTTTACTAAACATTTATCAGCTTCATGCTGCTCCGCCACATACATTTTTTAAAGCTTGTTTTTTTACATAGTATCACAGCATTTGGTGGACCGCAGGCACACCTGGCCATGATGATGAAAACCTTTGTAAAAAAAACACCTTACATTACCGAGCAGGAACTGATAGAGTATAATGCTTTTTGCCAGCTGTTACCGGGGGCTTCTTCTACCCAAACAATTACACTAATAGGTTTTAAAAGGGGAGGACCGGTTTTAGGTGTTCTTGCATTATTGGTTTGGATATTTCCGGCTTGCACCCTGATGTGTGCATTGTCTTTTTTTGTTCAGTATATGGAGGGTGCCCCCCGTGATTTTGATATATTCCGGTTCATTGTGCCTATGGCTACCGGGTTTTTGATATTTGCCTGTATCAGCGCCCTGCCATACTCCATAAAGAATTTAGCTACTGGACTTATTGCAACAGGCTCATCCATAGCCACTTATGCTTTTTTCGGAAAACCTTTTTTTGTTCCGGTCCTGATCATTTTAGGCGGATTCATTACCAACCTCAGTAGCAAAAGGATTCCCCAGATGGAAGTAAGGCCTGGCAAAATACGATGGTGGAATATCTGGTTATTTGCTATCATTTTTATTGTTGCAGGTATATTGAGCGAGGTGGCCCGTAAAAACGACTGGCCCAACAGGAAGCCGATCAATCTTTTTGAAAATTCTTACCGGATGGGCAGCCTGGTTTTTGGTGGTGGTAATGTGTTGATGCCTATTATGTATGAGCAATTCAGTGTAAGGCCTGAAGCTGTTAAGGAAAAGAATCCCAATGCCATTCATATAGATAAGAAAGATATGCTTACAGGAATAGGAGTAGTACGGGCCGTTCCGGGCCCTGTTTTTTCTATAGCATCTTATAGTGGCGGACTGGCATTAAAAGATATGGGTCCGGCTATGCAGATGCTGGGGGGAGCCATAGGTATGATCGGAATTTTTTTACCAAGCGCCCTGCTTGTACTTTTTTTCTTCCCGATCTGGAACCGTTTAAAAAAATACTCTGTTATTTATCGTTCACTAGAGGGTATTAATGCCGCTGTGCTGGGAATAATGATAGGTTCTACCTTCTATATTCTTAAAGATGTTACTCTTTTTGACGGAACACAACTGGGCTTTGTTAATATAGCTATTGTTGCTGGAACAGCGCTTGTTCTTATATTTACAAAGATTCCGGCTCCTGTTATTGTTCTGTTATGCGTGCTGCTGGGTTATTTCCTGTAGTAACCACCTTTTTCTATTTCTGTAATCACGCTATCTGGTAAAAGATATTTCAGTGACTTTTTTTTTCTGATCAGTTTTCTTATTTCTGTTGCAGATAATTCAAGCAGGGGTGCATTTAAAATACTGATTTTAGCATTATTTTCTACTTCAACAATAAATCCCTGCCGGTTATATATTAAGATCTCATAATTATCCAGAATATAGGTATAGTTTTTCCATCGTTTAATATTCTGAAAACTATCGCCGCCCATAATCACAGCGAACTGGTGATGGGGATATTTTTCTGCCAGATGAGCGAGTGTTACAGCTGTATAAGAAGGCCTTGGCAGGGAAAACTCAATATCCGTGGCTTTCATCCGGTTGTCATTTTCTATAGCTGTATTTACCAGGTGTAACCGGTGATTTTCCTCAAGCAGGGAAGACGTTTCTTTAAGCGGGTTATGGGGAGATACTACAAACCAGATCTTGTGAACCAGACCTTCATTTAAAATATGGTTAGCAATAATTAAATGTGCATGATGGATGGGATTAAAAGACCCGAAATAAAGGCCAATTTTCATTGTTATAGGTTTACGACAATTTGCCTGGCCTCATCGGTTCTGAGGCTTAATAAATAACCGGCAACGGAAACAGACATAGGATCGTTAAATAATGCTTTTTTTACGACTTCGATCTGTTCGCCAGGCAGGCAACCCATTTCCATTAATTTCAGGAAAATGTCTTCTGTTGTAAACTTAACAATAGTAGCCATTTGCCCCGGCTGCAGATCAGATAACAATACTTCATTTGCCATCTTACAAAGCTAAGCATTGTTGTTTGTGTTTTGTTTACGATTTTTGGTATATGTTTCCTAAAGAATTTGTAATAAACTTCCATTTCCAAAAGAAAACCACGCTTCGGAACCGCAGGGCCATAAAAAATTTTCTTTCTTCCAGACTTTTGGCGCATGGAAAGTCTGGGAGCGAGATCAATTATATCTTTTGTTCTGACATAGATCTTTTAGACATTAACCGGCAGCACCTGAATCATGATTATTATACGGATATTATCACATTTGATCTTTCAGAGACCGCTGGCTCCCAACACTTAATCTCGGATATTTATATAAGCGTAGACAGAGTTAAGGAAAATGCTACAATAACAGGCAATAGTTTTTCTTCGGAATTATTAAGGGTCATATTCCATGGTATTCTGCATTTAATAGGGTTTAAGGATAAAACGGCCAGGGAACAGGAACAAATGAGGTCAATGGAGGATACCTGGTTGAATGAATTTAAGTAATTCAACGTTCCACGTGAAATTGTGAAACTGTTTCACTCTGAAACATACGTTCCACATGAAAAAAGGGATTTAGCAAAAGGGTAAACCTATGATTTAATAATTCTACCTTTGTACACTTATGTTTCCAGAATATGATGTAATAGTGGTAGGTGCCGGCCATGCCGGTTGCGAAGCAGCAGCAGCAGCAGCAAATATGGGCTCGAAGACCTTATTAATTACGATGAATATGCAAACCATTGCGCAGATGAGCTGTAACCCGGCTATGGGCGGTATTGCTAAAGGTCAGATTGTACGTGAAATTGATGCGATGGGAGGTTATTCAGGCATAGTAACCGATCTTTCGATGATCCAGTTCCGGATGCTGAACCGTTCCAAAGGGCCAGCCATGTGGAGTCCCCGTGCCCAAAGCGACCGGATGCTGTTTGCTGCCAAATGGCGGGAGATGCTGGAGCAAACCCCGCTTCTTGATTTTTACCAGGATATGGTAAAGGGTTTACTGGTAAAAGATAAACAGGTTTGCGGAGTTATTACAGGGCTGGGACATGAAATAAAATCCAAAGCGGTAGTATTAACGAACGGAACTTTTCTTAACGGAATTATTCATATAGGAGAAAAACAGTTTGGCGGCGGACGCGTAGCGGAAAAAGCAGCCAGTGGAATCACAGAACAATTAGTAGCATTAGGTTTTGAAAGCGACCGGCTAAAAACAGGAACACCTCCGCGTGTGGATGGCCGCAGTCTTGACTATACAAAAATGGAAATTCAGGACGGCGATGAGGAAATTACAGGATTTTCTTTCACCGATACTAAAAAGATCAATGCCAAAGACCAGCGCTGCTGCTGGATTACTTATACAAGTACTGAGGTACATAATATATTGAAAACCGGTTTCGACAGAAGCCCCATGTTTGCCGGCAGGATAGACGGGGTAGGGCCCCGCTATTGTCCAAGCATAGAAGACAAGATCAACCGCTTTGCAGACAGGGACCGGCACCAGTTGTTTATAGAACCTGAAGGCTGGAACACCGTGGAAATTTATGTAAACGGATTTTCAACCTCTCTTCCGGAAGAGGTACAGTTTAAAGCTTTACGTGCTGTACCGGGTTTTGAAAATGCCAGATTATTCCGGCCCGGATATGCCATCGAATATGACTATTTTCCTCCAACACAGTTAAGTAATACCCTTGAAACCAAACTGATTTCCAATCTATTCTTTGCCGGGCAAATCAACGGAACCACAGGCTACGAAGAAGCGGCCTGCCAGGGGCTAATGGCTGGTATTAATGCACATCAGAAAGTAAGAGCGCTGGATTCACTGGTATTGAAACGCAGCGAGGCTTATATTGGAGTGCTGATTGATGACCTGATTAATAAAGGAACGGAAGAGCCTTACCGCATGTTTACTTCCCGTGCAGAATACAGAACCCTGTTGAGACAGGATAATGCTGATGCCAGGCTAACCCCGATTAGCTACAGGCTTGGACTCGCTAAACAAGAAAGAATGGACAATATCCGGCAAAAAAATGAAAATATTGCCAATATTAAGTCTATTTTGAAAAATGCAGTATTACAGCCTGACCAGATCAACAGTTTCCTTGAATCTATGGCTTCATCCAAGGTTAGTGAAAAGCAAAAAGCAGAAAAGGTACTGCTTCGTCCGGGAGTTGAGCTGGCCGATTTAGCTGCGGCTGTTCCTGCACTGGGAGCATCATTAAAAACCTATTCCAAAGAAGAAATAGAACAGGCAGCCATACAGGTAAAATATGATGTCTATATTGAGAAAGAGCGTGAAATAGTTACCCGGATGAGCGAAATGGAAAATCTAACAATCCCCGATAGTTTCGATTATAATAAATTATCATCTCTGGGAAATGAAGCTAAAGAAAAGCTTAACCGCATCAGGCCCCGAACATTGGGTCAGGCAAGCAGGATTTCAGGCATCAATCCAAGTGATGTACAGATTTTAATGGTATATATGGGAAGATGATTGTTCAGATGAAAAATTATTTAAATAATAATTATCTACAGCTATCACAATTTTTGCTGCCATCCGCGCTCAATTTCTTCCAGCGTCTTTTGCTTTGTTTCTGGAATCCATAGGAACGTAAAAATAAAAAGTATAATGCTGTTGAGCATAAACAGCCAGAATGTGTAGGCGCCGCCTAAATTTTCAAGCAACCATGGCGTAAGCTGTGTAATAAGCAGTACTCCAATCCATAGTATTAAGGTTGCTGCAGACATAGCAACACCCCTGATTTTTGTGGGAAATATTTCTGAAATAATTACCCACGAAACCGGCCCCAGCGATGAGGCAAAACTAGCAATATAAACAAGTATAAATACCAGGAGCATTGGGCCGTTCATTAAATTAAAATAAAAACAGGCGCCTATACCTAATAAACACAGGATCATACCCGCCACACCAGTGAGCAATAATTTTTTACGTCCGATTTTATCAATAAAACCGATAGCAACAAAGGTAAAGAGGGTATTCACCACACCAATCAGAACCGTTTGTAATAAGGCTGAGTCAGTACCAAAACCGGCACTTTTAAAAATCTCAGGGGCATAATAAATAATGGCATTGATACCGGTAACCTGTGAAAAAAGTGCCAATACCACCCCTACGATCATTGCAATGCGTATACCCGGCCGGAAGAGCTCACCCAACGTTCCTTTTTCCGCGCCTAATGTCTGCTGTATTTCATTCAATATTGTCTTTGCCTGAGACGCCCCATTTATTTTTTCCAATATCCTGAAGCCTTCGCCTGGTTTATTTTTGCTGACTAACCAGCGTGGACTTTCGGGAACGGTAAACAGCAACGCAAAGAACAGGATAGAGGGCAACGCTCCTGATGCGATCATATAGCGCCAGCCGGTATCTGTATTCCACTATTTTTTAACGCAGGGGCATTTTCATGAAATAGGTAATCGTGCAGAATATTACTGGGGCATTGAAGGCGAAGGCGTTTTGCTGTTAATGGATAAAAACCGTGTATGCAGGGCAGAAAGAATGTATCCCGGCTCATTGCATTATATACCTGCAGATACAGCGCATCGGGTAGCCAACTGCGGTAACGGGGTGCTTTCTTTCGGCGCCTGCTGGCCTGCCGATGCGGGATATGATTATGATGAAATAAGGATTAACGGTTTCAGCGCAAGATTGATGGAGGCAGATGGCGCCCCGGTTTTAGTGCCTGCTTAAGAAAAATAAATATGAAGAAAGAATTTGGCCTTGACATAACAATGAATGAAGCCATGCTCTTTAAGTATGGAAGCGATTGTTTTGGACCACAGCCGGAACAGAGAACACTGGATTCAATCAGGCCAAGCCTTATGGATCCGCAATGCGATGGCCCGCAGATCGTTTATTCTATTGTGATGGACGTTGGTGATAAACAAGATCGCCGCTTCCTGGAAGAACAGATGTTACTGTTTGGCGTAGTGGGTTATGCTGCCGGAAAGCTAGGCCGGGAGCCGGTCAGAAGCCAGGGGCATATTCATAAAATATCGTTGCACAGCGGATGGTCGCCTCCCGAAGTTTATGAGATATGGCAGGGCAAAGCCATTATTTACATGCAGGAGTTTGCCGAAGACAATCCGGGAAAGTGCTATGCGGTAGTTGCTGAAAAAGGGGAGGTGGTTATTGTTCCGCCAACCTGGGCCCATGCTACCATAAGTGCCAACCCGGCAATACCGCTCGTTTTTGGCGCCTGGTGCGATAGGGAATATGGTTTTGAATATGAGAAGGTACGGGCACATAAAGGGCTTGCCTGGTACCCCCTTTTGGATGAGGAAAATAATATTACATGGCAGCCCAATCCTAACTATATGAAAAGTGAAATCATCATAAAAAAGCCTGGTGATTATTATAAAGATTTTTCTATAGAAAAAGGAATACCCATTTATACCCAGTTTCAGCAGGATCATGAAAAGTTTCAATTTGTAAGTAAGCCGCAACTGAAGGCGGATGTTTGGAAGGCGTTTATACCATAATTTTTTTTATGAGTTCATTCTTAAGGCAAAGTGCCAGGCATTGCAGGTTATTTTTATTGATAGCGTTTATCCAGGGTTGTGCGGTAATGGCAAAACAAAATAGCCATAAGGAAACAATAACGATACTTGACCTTACTTATCTTTTGAAATATGATTACACCAACCCTGATAGTGTAAAAAAAGTATGGGATGTTTTGCATGCTACTGCTACGCTGCAGGGCATTGTGAACCGGGATGCGCCGCGGCTGTACATAAAATATGTAACAGCGATGAACAGGAATATTGATGATTACTGGTGGGATATGTATCGCCGGCCCGGCCAATGGTTGGCAGGCAGGGATACCATCGTATTAAAAGATATTTACGAAGCTATTGATCATTATAAATATGATCTTAAAGGGGCTGTTGTTTATGATCCCAAAGTAGCTTCAACCAGTAACGTTGCCTCTTCTATTGCGGGTATTGAAGATATGCTGGCACTGCGTTACGATACAGCATCGGGAAGTTTATACACCGGAGTTTTGTTGAAACGAAAGCTATTAAAGCCGCAACGCTGGTTGTTAAACGAAGATGGCAGTTCCCTGTTTACAGCCAAAGGGATTATTCCCGGAACCAATATACCCTCCAGCAATTCTATCAAGAACGATCCTTATATCTGGTTTATTGAGCATTACATGAAGAAGGGTTTGTGCAATACCGAATATGCCGGGTATTATATTGATCAGAAGTGGCTAAATAATCCACAGGCTACTGTTAAAAATCATCATACATTAACCAATCATGATTTTTTTGTCAGCAAAAAAGGCTTCTTTTTCGATCTTTCTCCCTGGGATGATGAGCCTTCGACCGACGATCCCGGTCAGCCCGTAGGAACGGACTACAAAACGCTGACAACAATGCTTCAGCTGGCCTATAACCAAAACAAAGGGCAGGCCTTTTGCCATATAGGAGGGTTTCCTGCATGGATATTTAAATATACCAAACATGCCAACGGGAAGCATGAAGATGTTGCCACAGAATGGAGGTTCAGTGAAATCATCAGCGCTTATAACGCTTTTAAAGATGCCGATGCCATAGGGCTCGGTGCAATGGCCAACGCCTCTTTCTGGACGCATTTTCCCCTCAAAGATCAATACCCGCAGAAATGGGTAACGGATAAAGACCTGATAGAAAAAAATAGGCTCACGGCCGATGGCAGGCTTACCAGCAATGGTAAAAAGTATTTCCTTTTTTATGTAGGTGATTATGATGCATCGGCCTGGGTTTACCAGACGGCATCCTATATCTGGGACGATCCCAATAGGGGCAAAGTACCCATGATGTGGTCTATCAGTCCTATCCTTGAAAGAAGGGCGCCGATGGCGCTGCATTATTTCAGACAAACAGCTACCGCCAACGATTATTTTGTATCTGCAGATAATGGCGCGGGCTATCTCAATCCCGGTATGCTGCAATCGCCCCGGCCCATTTCCGGTTTGCCGGACGGTACAGCAGCATGGGCCGAGCATTGCAAAAAATTTTATCATCGCTGGGACCTGAGCATTACCGGTTTTATTATTGATGGAGAAACGCCTCGCATGAATGCTGCTGCATTAGATGCCTATGCCACATTCAGTCCTAATGGAATTGTACCGCAGAAAGCATCTTATGCCTTACATAAGAATATGCCCGTTTTTCCTGCGGGAATTGATGTGGAAAGCTGGAATATTACAGCTGCTGCCGGTGTGATGCACGATAATATTAAAAATAATCCCGGGCATCCTTTTCACTGGTTCAGGAGTATTTTAAAAACGCCTACCTGGCATTGGCAGGTAGTGAATGAACTTAAAAAGAAAGATCCCAATACGCAAATTTTAGACGCACCTGCATTTTTTCAACTTTATCGCAGTTATTTGCAATATAAAACAGCAGAATAAATTTTATTAAATGAAGATGACAATACATGGCATTATCAGGAACAGACTTAACCAGGTTATCTGTTATACGGTATTCTCTTTAGTTGCTTTGAGCGGTTCAGGACAGGCAAACACAGGCAAATCGCCTGTTGATCATGTCAATCCGTATATGGGTAATATCAGCCACCTTTTAGTGCCTACCTATCCTACCATACATCTTCCGAACAGTTTTTTACGGGTATACCCCGAGCGGGGAGATTATACCAGCAATCGCTTATGGGGCTTGCCTCTTATCGTTACCAGCCACAGAGGCAGTTCGGCTTTTAACCTGAGTCCGTTCCAGGGTGCACGGGAAGACCTCCGCCCGGTGATTCTGTATAGCTATGATCAGGAGAAAATAACACCTTACAGCTATGCTGTTTACCTGGATGAGCAACAGATCGGAGTAAACTTTGCACCGTCACATCAATCGGCGATGTATGAGCTGAGTTTTGAACGGGACGAGCCGGCATTTGTCATTGTCAATTCAAGAAGCGGGCAAATACAATGGAATGGAAAGGCATTGCATGGTAAGCAGCACATCGGCAATCAAACCAATGTATACCTGTACATGGAGCCTGATAAAGCGCCGGCACAAATATCTGTGCTGAAGGATAACCGGCTGCAAGAAGGAGCTGAAGCAGCAGGTAAGGATGCCTGCATGGTCCTTCAGTATGCCAGGGGAACCCAACAGGTTCGTCTCAAATATGGCATTTCTTTTATCAGCGAAGAGCAGGCAAAAAATAATCTTCGTCGCGAAATACCCGGCTATGATCTTGGTCGGCTGAAAGCATCAGGAAAGAAAATATGGAACGATGCGTTAGGAAAAATTGCCATATCCGGGGGCAGTGAAAATGAGCGTACGATCTTTTATACTTCGCTTTACCGCACATTTGAAAGGCCGGTGAATATTTCAGAAGACGGACGGTATTTTAGCGCTTTTGATCACCAGGTACATGCAGATAAGGGTATTCCATTTTATACAGATGACTGGATATGGGATTCATACAGGGCGCACCACCCGCTGCGGGTGTTGATTGATTCCAGGAAGGAAGAGCAGATCCTGCATTCTTTTATAACCATGTCTGCCCAGATGAAAAGCTTTTGGCTGCCAACTTTCCCTGAGATCAACGGCGATAGCCGCCGGATGAACTCTAACCACGGTGTGGCAACCTTATTAGATGCGCATGTTAAAGGACTGAGAGGGTTTGATCTGGAAAAAGCCTACCAGGCAGCAAAAGGAGCCATTACCGAAAAAACGCTGGCGCCCTGGTCAGGAGCACCGGCTGGAGCGCTGGACAGGTTTTACAAGGAACATGGTTATATTCCTGCATTAAAGCCAGGAGAAGGCGAAACGATTCCGGAAGTAAACCCGTTTGAGAAGCGGCAACCTGTGGCAGTTACGCTGGGCACCTCTTATGACACCTGGTGCCTTGCGCAGCTGGCTAAAGCACTCGGGAAGGAAGATGAATATCAGCAGTTTTTAAAGCAGTCATTCAATTACCGCAACCTCTTTCATCCACAAACCCATTTTTTCCATCCCAAGGATGCTGCAGGAGTTTTTATAGAACCATTCGACTATGTTTTTTCCGGTGGACAGGGCGCGCGTGAATATTACGGAGAAAATAATGCCTGGGTCTATCGCTGGGATGTGCAGCACAATATTCCCGATCTTATCCGGCTGATGGGTGGAAAGGAACTGTTTATGAAAAACCTGGATGATATGTTCAACCAGCCGTTGGGAAAGTCAAAATTTGAATTTTATGCCCAGCTTCCCGATCATACCGGTAATGTAGGGCAATTCTCAATGGCCAATGAACCGTCGCTCCATATTCCTTATTTATACAATTATGCCGGTGCGCCCTGGAAAACCCAAAAGCGCATCCGATCCCTGCTCAGGCAGTGGTTCCGGAATGACCTGATGGGTGAGCCCGGAGATGAGGATGGTGGCGGTATGTCGGCATTTGTGGTATTTTCACAGCTGGGTTTTTACCCGGTAACGCCCGGCACTACCAGCTATGCTATCGGCAGCCCTGTTTTTAAAGAGGCGCAGGTACACCTCAAAAACGGGAAAACTTTCAGGGTGATTGCTTCGGGCGTATCTGATGACCGGAAGTATATACAAAGCGCCCGGCTGAATGGTAAAGCATTAAATGTGCCCTGGGTCACACATGAGGATATTATGAAAGGAGGGGCTTTGGAATTAAAAATGGGAACCCGGCCCAATAAATCCTGGGGAAGAGAATAGCAAAGAAATTTATAATTTATATAGAAAAGAAACCTCCTGTTTAAAAGGCTTTGTCGGAACCACGGGGATCGCTATTGATGAGCTTAAGGCCTACGGGGATGACAGATGATGTTTGAAGAAAGGATGACCGGGTGGGCGCTGCCGGCGGAACACCTTGGCATGGCGGCATTCCGGTAGGCGACAGCGACGAATTTGGAAAAGGGTGTAGCGATTGGTTGTAAGCCGGGATTGAGATACCGGGGCTCCACCACTTTTAACCTGGGCCGGGGTTATTTCGTATTCATCTGATTAATAAGGCTTAACAACTGGCTTTCTGATACCTCGGTCATATTAAAGGTAAATGCGGCATATGTTTTTCCGGTACCGGGAGGTGGTATGGTTACGTCTCTTATTTCTGCATATAATTTGCCGTTTTTAGCGCTCAGCGCTAAAAAAGTTCCTTCCTGGCCTACGGGAATGGAGTTTTGATAGCTTAATAAACCTTCTTTTCCTGCAGCGGGAACAAAAATCACATTATACAGCTTGATTAAAGTATTGGAGTTTTTTGTTTTGAAGAACAGCAGGCTGGGATCTGAGCTGGAATAATTATTACCGGTTTCGGAATTGAATTGATCGCCAAAGTATCCCAGAACAGTTGTTTTAGGGCGGGAGTCGTTATATAAAGCATCGCAGTTCCTCCATTCGCCCAAGGCATCTAAAGGGAAAATAGTTGTTGCCGGAGAGGCCACTCCCCAGCCGGGTATCTGGTCCCATGTAATGCCGCGTTTTACGCTTACCTGGCTGGTAACAGATACATTGATATTTTCGTGGTTGTACCCGCTTAGTGTATAGCTGATCGTGCTATCTCCGGCCCACATAGGTACTTCTCTCTGCAGGCCATTAGCACCTGCTCCTATAGGAACAACCACACTGGGAGGCTTGGCCCCGTTTAAAACCAGCTGGTTATTATTTTGCTCTGCTTTTACTATTATTTCACCAAAAGACTCGAGCATTTCACCTCCCGAAGTAAGAGTTGGCTTATCTGCCAAAATCATATCAGAAGCATTTAAAATATCCCGTGCCGATATAGTAACACTGCCCGAAACAACAGCCCCTGCAGCTGTTTTAAAAGCATGGGCAGGAAAAGTAATTGTAGTGCCGCTGCTTAAGGTAATGGTTCCTCCCGCAACAGCATCCATTGTAAATTTTTCATCTTTAGGTGCATGCCTGGCAAAAAAAGCATCCATTATTTGTATAGAAGCTTTATCATCGGTACCGGAAAGAGGAATAGGATTATCGCTCTTTTTGCATGAACTCACAGTAATTATCGAAAGGACAACGGAGGCGGTTAATAAGAAATTTTTTTTCATAACTATGGGTTTTAAGTGTTTGTTTACAGGTATATCAGCACCTGTAAATCATTGTTACCCTTAGGCAGAATATTTTTTATTTCTTTTTAATTTGAAAACAAGAAGTCCCAATAATCCTGCTATACCCAGTACAATCAGCCAGCGGCAGGTACCGGCCGGCTCAATATCAATGGGCGCATTCTTTCCCTGGTAAAATAAGGCCGCCCAAAGCCAGGGGTTCTGAGCGGCAGGGCCCGGGTGCTCTTCCAGATAAGCAGCACGGGCTTTTTGAAGTGCCTTTGCAGGATATTTTTCCTTTTTCAGCGCTTTATAAAATATTTTTATCAAAGCAGCGGTTGCGTCATCATCGGCCTGCCAGCGTGTAGACAAAGCGCCTCCTACCCCTTTGCTGATGAACGTTCTGCCCAGGCTTATAATTCCTTCGTTTTGATGCGAAGCCCCTCTTCCCGTTTCACAGGCCGCCAATACAATTAAAGGGCTCTGCGTGGTGTTATACTGTAACTGCTCCAGGTAAAGCTTGTTTTTTAAAACAATAAACGATTGGCCCATGCTGTCACCTGCTACCGCATGCGTGGCCAAATGGATGATATTTTTTTCGTTCAGCGCTTTGTAAAAAAGACTGTCGGGCTCATCAGCCGCATTCTGATAGGTACACCTAAAATGGCTTTTCAAAAAGGCGGCTTCCGCTTTTGCCGAAGGCAGGGCCGGGAAGCCCAAATGCGGATTCTCAAAGCCAAAGAAATTGATTTTGACTTTCGGACCTGCGGAGGGGTTTGTAAGCTGCAGCAGGGAAAACTGGTAATTTATAGCATGATGCGCGCCCAGATAGACCGGCTGCCTTGGGTGTGTCGACAGGGCTTCAAAAGGCAGCTGGTTAATATCCCCGGCAGCAGAGATAATATAATCCTCCCCTTCATTGATCCTTCCCGGCAGGTACTTTCTTAATAACGCATTAGATTGCTCAAAATACCGGGCAGGATCATTATTGAATTCCTGTGGGCCTTTATAAAAATACCGGCTGGTGAAGCCCAGGATATCTTTTTCGGAAAAAGCATCCGGATCTACAAAATGGCTGATCCCCTTTTTATCCGCCTTAATCATATACAGCTTCTGCCCGGAACTGTAGTAGCTGACGATTGTATGGGTTTGCCGTTTTTGATTAAGTAATGCAATAAAACTGCTATAAGACGGCGCTATAAGCGCATTTGAAAAATTTTTTCCTTTCAGGCTTAGTTCATACTCCTGAGTACTTATTCTTTGCTGAATCCTTCTTTTTTCATCTTCTGTGTTGGCCTGTGCCAATAAAACATAGTCGTTACGCAGCTCTTCGAAATCGGTATTGCTAACGGTGACATCTGTTTGCCAGTGCCTGGCACGCTGCTGTTCGCTCATCAGCATTCTGCCTTTGGAAAGCTCCGTCATCCACAAGGCCTTTAGTAAATAGCTTTCTTTCCCTGTTCTCTCATACAGTTGGTGATGCCAGTCGATAGCACTCTCTGTATGCCCTGCATTGGAGTACATACTGGTTTTACTATAAAGCCAGGGATCGATTAGTTGTTGTGTGTAATAATCATTAAGCACGGCTTGTACACACCAGTAGGAAGCGCTGTCGGTTTCCTGTGCTACCTCATAGCACAAAGCCAGCCCAAACATAGCAGAGGTTACCATATAGTCCGGGTAAAGATTTAAAGAATCTTTTTCAAAAAAGCCCAATGTTTGCTGAAACCAGCGTTTGCTTTCAGCAAACCGCTGAAACTGAAAAAGGGCAAGGGCAATTTCATTAGAAAGCTTGGCCTTTTCTTTTACAGAAGCATTGCCTGCTATTTGCCAGGCTTGCTGTAAATAAGGCATTGCCTGCACAAATTTATTTTCAGCGTTAAGAATACGGGCCCTTTGTGTTAACGAAGAAAAATGCCATGCAGCACTATTATGGTCTGACCCTAAAGATAAAGCCCTGTTATTCCAGTAAACAGCACTGTCTATTTGCTTCGTTTCCACAAAGGCTTCTGTTTTTAAATTGTACAACAGGGCTGCTATGTCCTGCTGATCCTTACTCAGCCCGCTGATCCCTCTATCAATGATATTTTGAGCGGCCCCGTAATCGCGCATATAAAAATAAGTGATCGCCAGGTTGGCGTACAGCCCGGGTAACATCGGCGTTTTATTATTTTCAATAGCAGCGGTTATGGCAGCTTGCTGAATGGTAACCGCCTTGCTAAAATCACCAATGCGGGTGTAGTTATTTCCAAGCGGCTTACATACATACTCTTCAAATTCCATATCCGGTACCAATTCCTTATCGGTGCTGTTTTGCTGGTAAAACAACAGTGCTTTTTCGTACCAGGCAGCAGAAGCTCTTACCTGCCCGCTTTGCAGCAAATGATATCCTGTATTGATAAGTAATTCATAATAGGCCAGTTTCTCTTCCCCGGATTTCGGCTGACGCCAGATCCTGGCGGCTAAAGAATCGCTTTTATTAGCCAGTGCCGGGTGGGCATCGAGCTGATCAAAAAGATAATTAATATAACCGGTTAGCGAATCCTTTTCTTTAAAGGCTGCATATGTTTTACCGGGGGGCTGCTGCAATGTAGCATTCATAAAGAAGAACAGTATGGCGCCTCCCCCAAGAGCAAAAAGCAAGATCCTGTAATATCCGGGTATTTTAGCTACAACCGCCATCCTGCATAGATGTATCCAAAACTACTGTTTTTACCATTATAATAATACCTGAAGCCCAAATGCGGACCCAGCTTTACTTTGCCTACCTGTACATCAAAAAACGGGCGGGCCTTCCAACTGCTGAAGGCTTTGATATGCGCTTTATTTAAAACCTTATAGGGCACTTTTACACCATTTGCCGTTATTATGTCGTATGAGCTGGCTGTTTCTATATATCCTCCTGCATCGGCAGTAACAACGGCTCCTGCGCCAATCGAAATATAATCGTTGATATTATGCCTTACCTGCAATGGAATTAGTTTAACCTGGTTTATCTGGCAGGTTTGTACAGAATCGAACCGGTCATACTCAAATCTTCTTTTTAAGGAATCGACAAAAACGGAACCTGTTTCATTAACAGAGATATGAGTAGTTGTAGTGCGGATCGCCGCTTTGTAGTACAGCTCTGCCTGCAAATAGGGTAAATAGGGTGCCAGCGGAGCTACCCCAATACCGGTCACTACTCCATCGCTTGTTACAGCATCTTGGCCCAAAGCTTTTTCATACCCTGCCATAAAAACCGGTGAAAGGCTTTTTTTAAATCTCCCTGTCGCGTAATTGGTAATCACCGGCTCATTCTTATCAAAGTAAATGGCCGTGCGCGATTTAAATGGTTTGTTTTCGAGCTTCTTTTGGGTTACCACGCTAAACTCCATGAACCCCTTAGTGCTGTCTTTGTTCTCCACGCCTTTTTGATTAGTACCCGGTAAATAGATTCCGTGAAAAGTAAATACAGCGCCCTTATCATTTTTCTCCAGTTCCCAGCAGCCACGCTTTTCTTTTGCCATACTGTCGCATGGCGGACAATAAGGATGCATATCGGTAACCGTTATTGTTTGCGGGTTGAGTACTGGTGCCAATGTCATGTCCAGCGCTATTTTACGGGCCGCTCCCTTACCGTTATTCTGAAACCTTACCTTATAGCTCAGGGGTTTGTATTTTTTTAAGAACCGGTAGCTAAGCCGGCCTCCTTTTATATTCATTTTATTGGGGTCGTGAGAGTTTACAACCGGCACGCTGAGGCGGTGCATTACCGGCTTACCTTTTTGAGGAACATACACCCCCGTAATGGTGAGCGTGGCATTGGTGTCTTTAATCATTTCCGGGGTTACATGCAGCTGGAGAAAAGAAAAGCGGGCTTCTCCGGCCAATGTATTTTCTATATCAGCGCTGTATACATTTTTATATAACGAAAAGGTCGCCGACATCAAAGTGCTTGCTTCGGCAACAGACAACATTTTTTTTACATTTGATGCGGGGCTACCGCTTTCGGTTACCAGCAAAGACGACTGAATGGCGGGGATTTCTGAAACCTTATTAAAAGCAAATAGCGGCGACATACTGTTATATGTTCTAAGAGCTGAAGTGTCAAAACAGGTTTGCCCAAACTGCTTTTCGTTGAGCATTAAATACAGCTTTCCTTTTTGTGCTGCCGGCTCTGTATTTTTCCACCCTACAATTAATACCATTGTGTCTTCGGGCTTTGCCATACAATTATACTTCAGCTCAAAAACGCCGTTGGCCCTAAAAAAATCTTTTTCAGCAGCAGCCGGTGTAAACGCTACATCAGGCGCGGGTTTACTGATAGCAATTTTTTGTTGTTTTCGTTGGGGCTTCTTCCCGTCATCATAATTATTCACTGCATAGAGAAATACATCATAAGTATCGGCCTTCGCATAAAGGTGCTTCGGATTTTCTGCAGTGCTGAAATGCCCGTCACCAAAATCCCACAGATAGGTATAAAACGGCTCGGGGGCTCCCGGTATTTGTGTAAGTGCCGGCAGCTTTACAGAGAACGAAACAGCATTGCTGCTGTCCGGTACTGCAACAATAGCGCTGTCTTTGTCAGCCTGCTGTGCCACAGCAGTTCCGGATATCAGAAAGAACAGGAAAAAATTATATAAAAATTTCACGCTGGCCGTTTTTTTCAGTATATCAGTTGATATACACTTTTTGTTACCCTAATTTTATAATAACTAAATTTATCCAATTATTATCACAAAAAAAGAATTTTATTACATTAGCTAATTATAAACCAGTTATTTGCACACCGATCAACAATATATTGAAGCGCTCAAAAACCACGATACCCGGCAAATAGAGGACATTTATAAAAATTTCGCACCCGGTATAAAGAAATATCTTTTGTCAAAAGGTGCGGGAGAAGAAGAGGCCGGCGATATTTTCCAGGAGGCGCTCATTGATGTTTACAAACTGGCCAGGGATGGCTCTTTTGTACTTACCTGTCCGCTGGAAGCCTTTCTGCTGCTGATCTGCAAGCGAAAATGGATCAACCTGGCAGAAAAAAATAAACGACAGGGGGTAACAAAAAGCATAGACGAAGAATATACTCCAATAACAAGCGGGGATACTGAAGCTGCAGCGTTATATGCTGATACTTTAGAAAAGGAAAATATAGTGGTGGAGATGCTTCAAAAAATCAGTGCACGTTGCCGCGAAATTATTATAGCCAGCTATGCAGATAAAGCGCAGCAACAGCTGGCCGATGAGATGGGCGTAAGCTATGCTTACCTGCGGAAAAAGAAATCGCTTTGCATGGCCGAATTAATATCGCTTGTAAGAAACAAAAAACAGCATGCAGCATGAGCAACTTTGAAAAAATAGAAGCTTATACAGGGAACCGGATGACAGGGCCAGAACGTGCTGCATTTGAAAGCGAGCTCCAAACCAATGTGGCGCTAAAGCAGGATTACGCTGATTGGCTGGAGGCTGATAAAATACTGAAGCGCAATTTAAGCCGACAGGAAGATGTTGAACAGTTACAACAAACCTTAAAGCCGCTGACGCAACAATATTTTAAGCCAGGAAATAAAAAGCCCATAAAAATTATTCCATTCAAAAAATATATGGCGGCGATTACTGCAGTGGCGGCAATGCTTATCCTTTATTTTTCGCTGCCATCAGGAATAGACCGCTTTAAGGTGCCTGACATGCCACAGGCCGTGGTAAGAGGCGCTGAAGAGCTATCGAATCAGGGCGCTTTGCTTTTTAACGAAGGGAAGTATAAAGAAGCCATTCCTTTGCTAAAACAACAGGCAACCGCTAATCCCCAGGATGCTACTGCTCACTTCTTTTATGCAGTATGCCTTGTTAAAATAAAGCAGTATGAAACAGCCCTGCCTGTGTTGGAAAAATTAGCCAATGGCCCCTCGGCTTATAAAGAAGATGCGGCCTTTTTCGCTGCTTTATCAGCCTACAAACTGGGTAAAAAAGAGGAGGCGGCTGAATATGCCCGATTCGTGGGCGAAGGCAACAGCTATTATAAAAAGGCACAACAGCTTTTGAAAAAGCTGGATGAATAACAGGCCCTGTTTATTTTTTCAATTTCCAGAACCGGCCAAAAAGCCCGATATATTTTTCTTTGCTGGCTGCAGCAATAAATTTACCCTTTACAGAAGCCGGGTGGAAATAGGTGATCTCGGCATTGGAATAAATAAGATGGTTTTTGTATTCGATAAGAGGAGGTGCACTCAACCTGGTTATGCCTGGTTCAACGAATGTTTTAAAATCGCTTTCTTTAGGATTGGTAAAAAAAGCGATGAGTATTGCTGCTATGATTAATAACGATATAAGACGACGAAATTTCATTTTTATAGGTGTATTAAAATTAAACTCGCTATTCTGATCTTTGACGAAAGTTTATTTGCTTTCTCGTCATTGAATAAATTACTTATGCCATCTTTGCTTTTATCCACTTGCCCGCTCCTGATTTAAACAGCAAACGAATTAACTAAACAAATACTCTACCTCTCCCCGGGTCAGTGATTTGCCTGTTTCACAGATTGCCAACGCCCTATTCATCTTTCAAAAAACCCAGGAACTCATCTGCCGTGATAACATTTATCCTGGGAAATTCAACTCCTTTCACCACATCAAATGAGCATCATTTGTTACCAGGTAGTCTGCCTGCCCGTTAAGAAAAGCGTCAGTAAACTTATTATCATCAGGATCAGCCCTGATCAAATCCCAATAATAATAATCCTTTACTGCAATTACATTTGGCGCCTCCAGAAACGCACTTAAAACTGTATCAGCAATAAACGGATTCGCTTTTGTAGAAAGTATTTCTTCATATTCGAGAAAAACAGGCGTAGAGATAACCAGGTCATATTGCCTGCTATTGAACGCACTGATAACTTTATGATATGACGAACGGGACGGTAACGCCACCAAAAGAACATTTGTATCAAGGACTATTTTCATTCATCCTTTTTATTGTATGGCGTGCGCATGTGTTCAGCAGCCCAGTCTTTTATTTTTTCCTCACCCCACCCTTGCTGTTCAAAAAGGTTGTCCATTTCTTCCGATGCCTTTTCCATAAAATATTTAGAAAGCAGGTCCTTTACCTCTATCCACACCTTATCGGGATATTGTCGTGAAAACATCCGCAACAGCTCCAATTGAGGTTGGGTGAATTTTCCTGTAGGCAATATTTCTTCCGCTATCATAATTTCCTTCTTTTCCCAAATCTACAAAATCCATTCAACTGTTCAAAATACAGCTGCTTATCAGCAAACGAATTAACTGAACAAATACTCTACATCTTCCTTGGTAAGTGATTTGATAAAGCCCGACTCATCGGAAATAAGATCCCTGGCCAATGCCTTTTTCCTATCCTGAAGCTTGAGAATCTTGTCTTCAATAGAATCCCGGCAAATCATCCGGTAGGCAAAAATGTTTTTAGTTTGACCAATACGGTGGGTACGGTCTATCGCCTGTTGCTCTACAGCAGGGTTCCACCAGGGGTCTACAATATACACATAGTCCGCCGCTGTAAGGTTTAAGCCCACGCCCCCGGCTTTTAACGAGATCAGGAATACCCGCACTTCATCATTATTCTGGAAGTTTTGAATGGCCTTTTCCCTGTCCGGAGCCGAGGTGCTGCCATCGAAATATTCATATTTGACGCCCAGCTCATCGAGTTTTTGCCGGATAAGGCCCAGCATCCCTAAAAACTGTGAGAACACCAGTGCTTTGTGATCGCTCATATCTTCGGTGATCTCGCGTGCCAGCTCTTCAATTTTTATGGAGTGGTTTTCAAAAGCATCTTCTTCATTTAAAATAGCCGGTGAGTCGCATATCTGGCGCAGCTTCATGAGTCCCTGCAGGATGGTGAGCTGCGATCTGCCCAGTCCCTGGTTGTCTATTGTTCCTAAAATTTTATCACGGTAATCATTTCGGTACGCATCATATATTCGGCGCTGCTCATCGCCCATTTCGCACCATAAGATCATTTCCTGTTTTTCAGGAAGGTCTTTGGCTACCTGCTCCTTGGTACGGCGCAGGATAAAGGGGTATAGTATTTTTCTCAGGTGCTCTTTCCGGTCGGCCTCGCCTAATTTATCAATTGGAATGGCAAACTCCTGCCTGAAAAACTCTATGCTTCCCAGCATGCCGGGATTCAGGAAGTTCATCTGCGCATAAATATCAAAAGTATTATTTTGTAATGGCGTACCACTCATACACAGGCGGTGCTTTGCATTAAGGAGGGAAGCCGCGCGTGTTACCTTGCTAGAAGGATTTTTAATAGCCTGGCTTTCATCCAGCACCAGGTAGTCGAATTTTACATGGAGGAATAACTTGATATCACTTCGTAAAGTGCCGTAAGTAGTGATCGTAATATCCTGTTTTAATATTTCATCAGTGTTTCGGGTACGGGTGCTGCCATGATGTATGCAATAAGACATCTGGGGTGTGAATTTCCGGATCTCGTTTTCCCAGTTATAGATCAGCGTGGTAGGACAAACCACCAAAGCTTTCATTTGAGGGTTATTATCCTTATAATGTTGGAGGAAAGATAGTGCCTGGATGGTTTTACCCAAACCCATATCATCCGCCAGGATACCTCCCCAGCTAATGTTTTGTAAATAGTTCAGCCATTGGAAACCGGCAACCTGGTAGGGCCTTAGGGTTTGCTCCAGGTGTTGCGGCGGCGGTACTTCATATATTTTTTCAAAATCTTTTAGACGGTTATACTTTTCTTCCAGTTCAAACTGCAGCTCCTCTTCATTTTGCAGCTCAAACAGCTCATCAATCACACTTTTATGGTACTGCGACAGCTTCAGCTTGTTATTGCTTCCTTCGCCAACCCTGAAGAGCAGAGAATATTTTTTAAGCCATTCGTCTGGCAGAATGCCTAAAGTGCCATCATTAAGCTGTACATATTGCTGCTTTGCTGCCAGGGCGCGTTTCACTTCTGCAATAGACACTTTTTGCTCTCCAAACATAATATCTACCTTGGCATCAAACCAGTCCGTATTGCTGCTGATAAAAATCTTTGTCTGGGGCTTTGCCGTATTAAAACGGAAATTGCGCAGCGCTTCATGTCCAAATACAGGTACCTGCATTTCCTTCATGGCATCGACAAATAAAAAGAACCAGTTCTCTTTTAAAATTTCGACCCCTTTTAAGGCAAGCGTCCCATCTTCTCCGTTCATAATAAAGTTGGAATGCAGGTTTTGAAGTCTTTGTATAAAGGCCTCTTCTTTTTCTTTGCTTCGATGGATAGCCAGGATCTTACTGCCTTCAGGAATCAGCATTACCTGTTTGCCAACTGCGTTTGTTTCGTGGCCCTTATAAGAAAACACCGGGCGGAACACTAAAAAGTCGCCTTTTTCGGTAAGGAATAATTTTACTTCAGGCTCTACCCCTTTTATGGTTTGTAAGAGCGAAGGATCAAAATCGGTTTTATATTCTTTTGCCAGGGGCAATATAAACTCGTGCAGGGTTTGCGGCCATTCTTCCTGGGAGATCGTGATCTTACCGTTGCCGGAAAATCTCTGTAATAATGATACAGTATCTGCATCGGGCAGGGCAAATAGCTGGTGATTGTACAGGTACACCAGCGGAGTTGGCGCTTCATTCTCTTCAATACCATGCACCATACCTCTTGCCCGCACCAGGCATTCGCAAATGAAATCATCCCCGCTCTTATCTATAAAAAACTCAATAGTAGCTGGTGTTTCAATAGCGTCTACACTTTGCAGGTTTTGGGTGATAAACTTTTTTCCTGCAGGGAGAATGAATGCCAGGGGGTTTTCTGCTGCATCTGCAAGTAATTTTTTAATGCGGGGCAAGAGGTACTCATTGGCCAGCTTTTTTTCTTCTTCATTCAGTTCCCCGTTAAGCACAGGCTCTTCCAGCACATTACTGAAAGGCGTATTGCGGAGGATATATTTTTTAAGTTCCGTGTCCTGCAGTTTCCTAACAGTGTTCAGCAGGGCGATATCATGTTCATTGTAATTGCTCGTGTCAATATACCTGGCAATATCCAGCGCTTCTACTTTTCCTGTAAACCCGTTTTGTGCTTCATTTGTTTCGCCTGTAACCGTATCCAGGGTAAAATATGGATAGTTTTTTTTATTGAAGTTGAAAACAATACCCAGCCGGGCTGCAGAAGCGGGGCCCGTTTCAACTACTATATCGGCTTCTGCAGCCGCCTCCTGCTTTTGCTGCGCCGCTACCTGTTTTGGAGCCGCTGCACCAGGAGTATTTACGCGCTTGATACGGCTGTCTAATACACGCAAAAATGGCTTGCCTTCTTTAAAAACAAATTCAAATTTTCCTTTCAGATCGTCTGCCAGCGAGTACCCATATGCTTCTAGCAGCTTATTTTTTTCCACATCTCGGTTACGGATGGTGTCAAAATAATCTGGCCCGTGCTGCTTTACCAGTTGCATGAATACAATAACCTTTGGTAAGCATAGCGGATATTCTGTGTCTTCGTAATCGCAGCTGGTATCAAAGCTCCTTTCATCGTTTTTACGAATAACTACTGTATAGTCCTTGCCATCAAGGACCACGACCGCTTTTACCGCTTCATCTTTTGCAGATACAATTTTCGCCTTTTTCTTTTGTAGGTATTTCTCCGCTTCATTAAAGCTTTCACTGCTGCAAAGTGAACGAAGTGAACGCAGGTCCAGATTCCGCAGCTTTACAACAGTATGACGCTGATCGTAATAGACCTCTTCATCTCCCAGCTGCCCTTTATCCAGCAGTTCCTGCAGCTGGAACAGGGAGGCGACTTCGTGCTTACATATATCTCCCAGGTTATAGGGACAGGTGCACCTTAAAGATATTTGCCTGGGATCGCTATATTTTTGAATATATACTTTATAAAAGCTGCTGTAGGTATCGTCTTTTACACGAAAAACAATATTGCCGGTAAGCTTATCAAACTCAACCAGTTCAACGAAACCAAGCGCATGGGTTTTTTTACCGCGCCGGATCACTTCATCTGTACCGTTTGTGTAAACGTGTTTTAAAATATGTGGTAATGCCATGACCTTACCCCCGGCCCCTCTCCTATAGAAGAGGAGAGCAAGGGAATTATTTTATTTTGATAATTATATGTTTAAATCCTTTAATAAAAACAAAGGCTCTTAAAAAGGACAATCGGCAAAAATAAAAGAAAGATTTTCGCTTTTCCGAATGTTTTGGGGAATATTTTATTTCCGGGAAAGGGTGAAAAGAAAATAGTATCTTTATAGGTTTTTTTACCAGCCAAACTATAAGCTTTATTTTAGATCAACCCTGATCAAAAGTGTTCTTTCCTACTACCGCATTATTTCCTTCAGCACCGGCAATGTTTTTAGCTTCCCAAAATCCTGTATGTGCAGGCTATAATATCTTTCCATTGCTTCCAGTATTTTACGCCGGGCTTCTGCATTGGTTTCAATTTCTGCCAGCTCCTGCGGATGCCGGACGCGCAAAAGTTCTGCCAGTACCAGCGCATATCTTTTTTCGAGATAAAAATGATGAAATACGGGATCCGCTGTAAAAACACCTTCTTCAATATCAAATGATATTTCGCTGCTCTGCCGGTTGCCCGGTGTAATGTTTTGCGGCAAAAAGCCAAAAAAATAAGTAAGCTGCACAGCAAAAAAAACAGGAAAATTAGCCATTACCTTATCATTGCAGCCATCAAGCGCTGTAAAGCAATCTTCGGCAAAAGCAAACAAACCATAATTGTTTTCGGGTTGTTTCAGGCATTGAGTCAACAACTCCACCATATAAGCCGCCACGCCGTTTTTAAGCACATCAGAAAAAATATGCCGGTAAACACAGGCAAACCGGTATTCTTTTACCCGGTTCAGCTGTTTCAACTCATTATGATACACGTCCATATCCAATAGGGCGGCCGGCTGGAAAAAGCTGATCTTTCCGCCGCCGTTTTTTCCCGATGTTCGTATCCCGTTTAGTAAATAGGACTGCAGCCCAAACAGTTCTGTGTACACAGATGCAATAATGCTGGTTTCACCGTACTTTACATGACGGAGCACAATCCCTCTGGTTTTATGAATTTTATCGGGCAACTTATAGTAATATAAGCATGCAAGGTAATTTTTTTAATTATTGTACAGGCATAAGGGCAGAATGCATAACATTTTGCGGTCTTGTTTTATTGACCAGCGGAGAATCGCCGCTTCAGGGGTTTTTCACCAGAAACCCGCTGGCCATACCATTTTTTATACATGTTGTAGCCGAACACTGATCTGTTTGCACTTTGCAGGCGCTGGTCCCGCCTTAATACCGCTGATGCTGTCTGATAAAAATATTACCTGTTGGCATTGTTTTTTCTTTTCTTTGTGCATACTATAATGATGCAGCCATTCAAAAAAGTTGCAAACTTAACAAGGTCTAAAAGATAAAATACGTTCTATGTGGGAGAAGCTAGGTAAAGCCGTAATCAAATACCGGTTTGTTCTTTTAATACTATTGATCGCCGCAACAGCGATATGCGGATACCAGGCCACGAAAGTGGAATTGGGGTATGAATTTACCAAGGCGATCCCTACCAATCACCCGGTGAATATTGCTTACCAGGAGTTTAAGAAAAAATACGGCGAGGATGGCAATATGTTGATCATTGGTGTTCAAACCGATCAGTTATTTACGGAAAAAGTATTTAACCCATATGTTGATCTGCAGAATAACCTAAAAAAAATACCGGGTGTTTTAGACATATTAAGCGTGCCCGGCGCTGTTAACCTTGTAAAAGATGCCGCATCTGAAAAGCTGCAGGCCAAAAAAATTTTTCCCTTGGATACACTTACACAGGCTCGGTTAAATGAGCGTGCCGCAGTTTTCCGTAACCTGCCTTTTTATAATGGCTTACTCTATAACCCTGTTACGAATGCGTACCTGATGGGGCTAAGTATGGACGCAACCGTCATCAACTCAAAAAAAAGAGATGAGGCTATTCATTCCGTAACAGCCCAAATTAAAAAATTTGAACAGGCTACGGGTATTGAAGTGAAATTAAGTGGTCTCCCTTACATCAGAACGGTGCTTGCTGCACGTATTGCCAACGAAATGCGTTATTTTCTTGTTGCATCCATTACGCTTTCAGCGATCATATTACTGCTTTTCTTCAGGTCGGTAAGCTCCATGCTTCTTTCGCTTGCTGTAGTAATCATTGGCGTATTGTTCAGCCTGGCGACGATGCATTTTTTCGATTATAAAATTACGCTGCTTACGGCTTTGATTCCGCCATTGATCGTAGTAATAGGCATTCCTAATTGTATTTACTTCCTTAATAAATATCATACAAGCTGGCAGAAACAGGCGGCTTTAAACAACCCCGTCCCTGTATGGCAAAAAAAGAAAAACGCTATCACCGACATGGTAAGCCGCATGGGCATTGTAACGCTTTTCTGTAATGTGGCTGCTGCTATTGGCTTTGCGGTTTTTGCACTTACCAAGAGCGCTATATTAAAGGAGTTTGGCGTAGTGGCAGGCATCAATATTATGCTGCTGTTCTTTATCTCACTGATACTGATCCCTATTGTGCTTTATTTCTTGCCTCCACCCAAAGAAAAACATACGAAATATTTATATAACCCCAGGCTGAACCGCTGGCTGGCCAGGCTGGAGAAATGGTCTTTATCTCATCGCAGGCAAATATATATTATAACTGCAGTACTGGTTGCTGTAGCCATTGCGGGAGCCCTGCGTCTGCAGAGCAATGCTTATATGGTAGATGATGTACCTAAAACGGATAAGATTTATACCGATCTTAAGTTTTTCGAAAAGAACTTTAAAGGAGTGATGCCATTGGAAATTGTAATAGATACCAAAAAAAAATATGGTGTAACCCGCAACTTCAATAATCTTGTTAAGATCGACTCATTTGCTCAATACCTGGCTGCAAGGCCGGAAGTAGCCCGACCTTTAAGCCTTATAGAAGGATTAAAATTTGCCAAACAGGCTTTTTATGATGGCGATAGCAGTAACTACTCCATGCCATCTGAATTTGATTTGCCGGGCCTGGCCCAATACCTCAATATGAAGACCGGCAGCACTGATGCGGCGGATAATGATAACAGTCTCGCACGGCTGGTTTCCCGTTTTATGGACAGCACGAAGCAGGAGGCGCGGCTGAGCGTGAACATGGCCGATGTAGGAACCCACGCTTTACCCGGCCTGCTGAACGGCATTCAAAAACGCGCAGATGAGCTTTTCCCCAAGGATCAGTATAACGTATCGCTTACGGGCAGCAGCATTGCTTTTTTGGAAGGGGGGCGGTTTATCATCAACGGATTACAGGAAAGCATCTTCTGGGCTTTTCTTTTAATAGCGCTCTGTATGCTGTACCTGTTTAAATCGCTGCGCATCCTGTTGTGCTCCTTGATTCCTAATATTATTCCATTAGGAATAACCGCCGGCATCATGGGATGGGCCGGTGTGCCGCTGAAACCGAGCACGGTGCTTATATTCAGCGTTGCACTGGGCATTGCCATAGATATTACCATACGGTTCCTGGTAAATTATAGGCAGGAGCTCGCACACCACCATAATGACCCCGAAAGCACTGTAATACAAACGATACACAGCACCGGCATCAGTATTATTTACACATCAATGGTGTTAATAGCCGGGTTTATAATATTCTGCTTTAGCGGATTTGGCGGAACCAGGGCATTAGGCTGGCTTACCTCTGTAACATTGATAACGGCTACGGCTACAAACCTTGTTTTACTACCGGCATTGCTGATCAGCTTCTCCAAAAAACGGGGAAAAGGCCAATAAAAATAAATTTATTTACCTCCTACCAGCTTTTCCTGCAATGCAGCCAGCTCATCCCATTTGCCAGCGGCAGCTAATTTAGCCTGCTTGGGCCATGATGCAGGATCGTGTAATTGAAACTTAGGACCGGCGGCCTCTAAAATAGTTTTCAGCTTCTTGCCTGTAGTTTTTCCTAACCCCGCAAAAGTGCTGATGCCCTCGGCTTCTAAAAGCTTGGCTATTTTGCTTCCGATACCTTCAATTTTAGTAAGGTCTTCTTTTACGGTAACGGTGTTAGCTTCTTTTTTGGCCTTAGTTTCTTTTTTAGGAGCTACGGTCTTGGTTTTTTTAACGGTAGCTTTTTCTGCAGGAACAGAGATTACAGAGTTTTCTACACCAAAAACGGCGTTGTGCACATACTGTTCTGCAGCCCAGTCGTTAATCCAGGTGCCATTGTTCAATAAAAAGCGGTATTCATAAGTTTTACCGGGTTCAAGATCAACAGAAGCGGCTAAAGAGCCATCTGGTTGTACGCTTAAGCTAATACCTTTGTCTAAGTTCCACTCATTAAAATCTCCAAGTAAAAAGGCTTCTGTAGCGGTGCCCAAAGCTTCAGCAGGTAGCGTAAAAGTGATTTTTTTCATCTTCATATTATTTAAAAAAATAAAATTGTATGCGTTTTTCGCGCTGCAAATATAGCTAAAGTCTTCCTAGTATTCGGTTTCACGCTATATCGCGGTTCAAAAAATGTGGATAGTACGCATTATTTACATTACTTTAGTTGATTCGTATATGCACATAAATAATGTTTAATATGTTCAGCTGTTTAAAAATAATGATTCCTTTAGCCGCAATTTCAATGGTATGGATATCGTTTATAACCGCTCCGGTACCAAGGGTTCTGGTAATGAGCAAAACTGCGGGCTTTTATCATACTTCTATACCCGCGGGTATTGCAGCGATACAAAAACTGGGCGTGGCTAATAACTTTGAAGTTGATACAACCACTGACCCGGCTGTTTTTACAACTAAAAGATTAAAAAAATATGCTGCGGTTATTTTTTTAAACACAACCGGAACATTATTTAATGAAACTCAGAAAGAGGCGTTACAAAAATACATAAACTCCGGAGGTGGCTTTGCAGGTATACATGCAGCTACAGATACCGAATATGACTGGCCGTGGTATAATAAAATGGTGGGAGCATGGTTCGCTGATCATCCCAGACAACAGGTAGCAAAGCTGGTCGTAAAGGATAAGGAACACCCGGCTACCAAGCACCTGCCCGGTGTTTGGGAAAGGAAGGATGAATGGTATAATTTCAAGAATATTAATCCTGATATAAAAGTGCTCATGACTATTGATGAAAAAAGCTACGAAGGGGGGAAGAACGGTGATTTTCATCCTATGGCCTGGTACCATAACTTTGAGGGCGGGCGCGTGTTTTATACAGGATTAGGACATACGGAAGAATCGTACAACGACCCCCTGTTCCTGCAGCACCTGCTGGGCGGCATAAAGTATGCGATAGGAAACAAAAAATAACAGCCGTATAAAAATGAAAAAGCGGCTCAATAACAGCCGCTTTAATTTATAACAACAATAGTGTATTTGAACAGAAAGGGTTGCTTAATCTACTTTTTTATATTGCAGGTTTAACCGCATATCTATAGTTACGTTATCATTTACCTGTACAGCGCCCAATGCTTTTTTAGGAGCCGTAAGCTCATATTTTTTAAGGGATATCACATGGCTGCCTTTGCATTGCAAAGCGGTGGCTTTTTGCTCTGTAAGCGTAAGTGTTATCACCTCCTGCCTGGTACAACCGGCTATAGTAAGGTTGATGAGTGCAGCAACTTTACCAGGCTGATTTTTTTGCAGCCACACACTTAGCGGCTCAATGGAGAGGGTTGGATAAATATCCGCCTGTAACATTTTCCTGAAATCTTTGGTGATATAGCTGTTAGGGCTTTTAAAATCCAGTACGTTCAGGTGTAAGCCATCGCCTGGTTTTACATTGAGCCTGGCCTCTTCTTTTTTTACCTGAACCTTATTGGTACTGCGCAGGCTGCCCGTGTACACAAGCCTGAATTCGTTGATATTAGAAGAACCCTTTAAGGTAAAAGCGCTTCCTTCCAGCAGGGAGGCCTGGTAGGTTTGGGCAGATGCTTCGTTGAAAAAAAAGTACAGCAATCCACACCATAAAAATTTTATCAGTAACATTTCCCTGAGTTTTTATTGTTAGCGATAAGAGCAATACAATAAAAAGAAAAGGGGCTGCCTGTAAGCCAGCCCTTTTCTTCAATGATGGATTAGAAACCTACTACAGCCTGCATCACAAATCCTTTAAACTCTCCTTTCGACAGTATGTTGGCTGCAGGAAAATCGTTGTACTTCTGGGTTACATATTCCCCTTTCAGTAAAATATTATTGGTAAGAAACCATCCGCCACCAACAGCGATCCTGTCAATGCTTTGCTTGTCTGTATTTTTGGTTACCAGCTGGCCACGTACAGTATTGTAACGGGCGCCAATATATACTTTTTCTTTTTCGCCGATCCTGTAAAGCGCATCTGCTGCAAACTGGTTTACATTGCGTTTATCGGAATTCGCTACTTTTTCATCGATACTGCGGCCTTTGGCATTTTCGTATGTTCCGAAAAACTCAAAACCTTTTGCTTTTACAAAGCCATTTAATTGTATGGCCAGTATCTGGTTCGTAAGATTGGGGCTGTAACGGCCGGAGGTGGCATTGTCTTTAGAAGTTGCCGATACGCCTTCCATTACAAAGAAATAATTGCTGCCGGTACGGTCGCCTGCATATAAGGTGCTGCGGCCGGCGCTGTTATTGTAATATAAGGAAGCGGCACCTCTTACCCTTACCTCTCCCAGTGTTTTATCTACTGCACCTTTCAGGTAAATAGAAGGGTTGCGGTGGTATGAAACAGTAGTCGTATCTTTTTTTCCATCCATTGTCTTTATATCTAAAAAAACAGGAGACTGCTGTGTGCCATTGATAAGACCATTAGAAAGCCCTACCATACCCATAACGCCATTGTTTTGCAAATAAATCTCACCACCGATTTCGGTAGCAAACGCATCCATAATATAGTTTTCTATAAATGGGTTGTGGATAGTGTTACCCCCATCAGAACGGCGGAAATGCTGGTCGCCATAGTTGATTTCCATATGTCCCATTTTAATGGTAGCGTATTCCATCAGCTTATCCCATCCTTCTCCTTTAAAAGGCAGCTTATCGAACTGGATGTAACCACCTTTCACCCAAGCCTCATTGTGGTGCCTTGAAGCAAGGTAAGTGGTAAGGTTCAGTTTAATCCCGTCATACAGCTGAACATCTATGTTTAAGTTGGCCTGGGCTATGCCAAAACCCGGCGCCAGCCTCGGATAAAGTGGCACAGCGCCTGAATTGCTGTGTGAGAGACTCTGGAACATTTGAGAAAATCCGGCACCCACTTTTACCTTAAGCCCTTCGTAAGGAACGGTTTCCTTCTTTGTAGGCTCAAACTGGTTCAAACCGGTTTTATCTCCGGGTCTTGTATATTGTATTTCGGGTTGTAGTTTCGATAAAAAAGATTCCTGGTCCTGCGCATTTACTATAGAGAAGCATCCCAGCAGAGCGGCAGCTAGCGATAAGCGTTTCATAAAAAATTATTTAAGTATTTAATAATGAGTGTTGTGTGTTATTTAGCATAGGTTGAGTTCAGCAGTATTGTTACATCATCACCGGTTTTAATGGTTCCCATAAGTGCTTTGGGCGGCGTAATGTCAAATGAAGTAAGCTTGAACTTAACAGCGCCTGTAAAAACTACCGTATTACCGGCAACTACAGCTTTTACCGGGAAAACAACTTTATTGGTTTTTCCTGCAATGGTCAGGTTTCCGGTAGCTGTAAATGTTGAAGTATTTCCGGCTGTTTTTACATTGGAAACACTGGTAAGTGTGTACACTATTTCAGGGTACTGGTCGGCTTTTAAAGCCTTATAGGCATTTTTGTCCATGCCATCATCATAATAATTGCCGTTTTCTTTAATACTTCTGAGCGATTTGGCAACGATCCGGGCATAAAGCGACTTTATTTCAAATGTTCCATCCGTTTTTATAAGCGCGGTACCTGATTGCTTTTCTGCCTGGCAGCGCCAGTCGTGTAATGTGGAAGTTCCTGTTACCAGGTTTTTGCTTTTAGCTTCAACAAGTTTGTAAGTGTCCTGCGCAAAAAGGTTCACCCCTAATCCAAGAATGAACAGTGCGATTAATTGTAATTTTTTCATGTCTGTATTTTTTCTGATTGTTGTTACACAAAAGTCTAAGAATATGTTAATTTTTTTTATGACTTAAATACAGCCGTTGGAATGATAGATGTCATCAGCGGATATGACCGGAGTTATGCCTCGTTAAGCCTTCTCAAAGCTGATTCAACCTCCCATCGTGCCTCAATTTTCAGGTGCTAAAGAGGCCTCCTGCCTATAAAAAAACCGCCAGCATTTATGCTGGCGGCAGATATAAAAAATGCTGTAGGCTGTTAATGACCCCTGCTTTTACTGATCATAGTATGAAGCGTTGTTTTAAGTTTGGCGGCAGCTCCGCTGATCGCCTGATCATAAGTTTCGGCATCATCTGAAACAGCAACAGGCGGTTTGCCTTTTAGCCTGGCTTCAATGTTACAACGCTTATCTATACCGGTATCCTTATGCGAGTTCTGGTCAGACAGGTATACTTCAATACGTGTAAGGTGCTCTACAAAATGGTCTATTTCACCAAGCACCATGCCTTCAATTTTTTCCCTGTACTCAGGGCTAACCGTTAAATGATTGTCTGCATTAATTTGAATGGTCATATTAAATAGTTTAGATGTACAAAATATTTTTAACTGCAAAAAGCTTTAAAGAATGAGCTCAATGTTACACAAATAATTTTATAATCCGGGTCCACAGAAAAATATCTGTAACTGATTAAGATCAGGTATTATTTCCGCCTATACCCGGCCTCCTGGCTTTCTGGTGTCTTCTCTGTGTATTCCTGCCGCAGGATGCGGAGTCAAAAAAGGCTTTTGTTATGCTTTTATTTATAGTGGCCACTTAGCTAAAATGCTAATTTTTTTAGTATTTTAGCTTCCTGAAATGCTTTTTCATGAAATCCAGGAACCATAATTCATTGAAACGGGATGCGCGATCGCTGGTAATGTATATAGACATGAACAGTTATTTTGCCAGCTGTGAGCAGCAATGGCAGGAACATTTACGTAACAGGCCTATTGGCGTATGTCCCTATGACGGGCCCAATGCGGTGGTTATTGCGGCATCTAAAGAAGCAAAAAGATTTGGGATAAGAACCGGTATGCAGGCCAGCCAATGTAAGGCCCTTTGCCCTGATTTTAAGATGGTGCCTACACGTCCGTTCCTCTATCGCCGTATTCATGTGGAGATCATGAACGTTCTGCGCTCTTATTGCGACGGAGACAGTGTTATTCCAAAAAGTATTGATGAAGCGGTTATAGACCTTACCCGCTACGCGTATATTTATAAAGATGCTGTAGCGCTTGCCAGGAAAATAAAAGAAGATCTCCGTAATACCGTAGGCGAGCACATAACCTGCTCTATTGGTATTGCCCCCAATGTTTTCCTGGCCAAGCTGGCTACAGAAATCCAGAAACCAGACGGGCTCATCCATATCACCCCTCAAAATGTAGATCATTACCTGGGCAAAATCGCCCTTACCGATATACCCGGTATAGCCCGTGCTGGTGAAAGACGCCTGAACCGGGCAGGCATTTACACTCCTGTCGATTTTCGTAATGCCTCAGAATCCTTATTAAGAAAAGTATTTGGAGGTGTAACAGGCAATTATTGGTACTACCGGCTGCATTTTAAAGAGGTAGATCTTTCTACTACTGATTATAAAAGAATGAGCGCCATGCGCAGTCTTTCGGCCCAAACAAGGTCGGGCTACGAGACATTACATGCTATGCTTGTTTCTTTATGTACCCGCTTGGAGCAAAGGCTGGTAAAGCAAAATGTATTTTGCAGGGAGCTCAGTTTTTATGCGGCTTATTACAGCGCAGGCGAATGGAAAACCCATATTAAACTGCTCCATCCCCTGCAGGATGCAACGGAAATGCTGCACCAGGTAAAATTTAAAATGGCCGCATACGAAAAGCTGCAGCCGCTGAAAGTATTGCGAAGGGATATGATGTCAATGGGCCTGGTTGTAGGCGATTTTATACCTTCTGAAAAAGTTCAATACAGCCTTTTTGATAGCCGGATACAGACCGACCGCTTACGAAAGGTCATGTACACTATTAAAGACCAGTATGGCAAAAATATGGTGCGCAAAGCCTCCGAGACCATTGAACCGGGGCAAATGAAAGATGCTATTGGTTTTGGCTCGGTAAAAGATCTTTACCAGAAAAATGATATGGGTACAGGCTTTAATAAGTTTTTGCTGGAAGAGGATGAGGAAATGAAGGTATAAAAGTCAGGATGCTGTACTTTTTCTTTTCAGGCGATAGAAAACAATATCGCCTGATTAAAGAATAAGTCCTGTAACAAGCACAAATTACAGTTATTCCGCCTCTTTGCCGCGTATCTCTAAGCGCACACGAAAAAGGCTGCTTCAAAAGAATAATTTACGACCTTTTGAATACAGCCTCCCGTAAAATATCTGAAAACAGCTTAATCCCTTCTTCCCAAATAGATCATTATATATTGAATAAGGGTAACTACAGCAGCTAACGCAGCCACTACATAAGTGGTAGCCGCCCATTTTAATGCATCTTTTGCCATCGGGTATTCCTGGCTGTCCGTTACATTGGTGTGCTGCAACCAGGTCAGGGCCCGCTTGCTGGCGTCAAACTCTACCGGCAAAGTAATAAGGCTGAATACAACAGTAACGGCCATTAAAATAATACCAATAAGCAGCAACGTGGTATTGCCAGATGCAGCCATTACCACACCTATTAGTAATACCCAGTTTACGATCATAGAGCTGAACTGAACCGCCGGTACCAATTTACTGCGCATTTCCAGCGGACCATAAGCCGTTGCATGTTGTACCGCGTGGCCGCATTCATGCGCTGCCACAGCAGCAGCAGAAATACTTCTGCCTTCATATACATCAGGACTTAAGTTTACTGTTTTCTTTGTGGGATCATAGTGGTCAGACAAAAAACCGGGCGTGGAAATTACCTGTACATCATAAATCCCGTTTTCACGAAGCATTTTCTCTGCTACTTCCTTACCACTCAAACCATTACGCAGCGGAATTTGGGCATATTTTTTAAACTTCCCTTTTAAAACCATCGACACCAGCATACTGATACCGACAAAAATCATAGACACTAAAAAGATAGATGGAGTCATTATTAATAATATTTATTTAGCTTACTTCATCAAATCTGAAACCATTGTCAAGTTACGACAAAAATGCGTCTTTTTGTCATGTAGAAAACTATTTGATATTTTTTTAACGCAAGCACTGTATTTTTTTAATAATTGGTAATCAAATGTTTAGATGTTTTATCCCTGGCAAAAGCAGTGGGCTTCATAATCTTTTAACGTTCCGGGCAGAGAATTTCATTTTTTAATGTTAAACTCAATTTGTACCTTAGTAGCAGAATTTAATGGGTTAGTAAGTAAAAAGGCCAAGCGAGAGTGAGGCCTTTTTGCTGTTTATACCTTACCCCGCAGCTCCTTATAAAGGAATCCAAAACGATGCCATATATCAGGTTGCTGAAAATGATTACAATTTTTCAGCCAAACTCAGCCGGACAAACACATTTTGGATAATGTATAGGCGGAATAGCCAACTGTGGTAAGACCAATGCCGTATATGCTGGTATCATAAAAAATAGCGGTTCCCTATTCATCATTCGCTAATTTTACTTCATGAGTAAAGTGAAGAAATCTTTTTTCTGTCAAAGCTGCGGATATGAGAGCGTAAAGTGGCTGGGGCAATGCCCTGCATGCGGGCAATGGAACAGCTTTGTAGAAGAAGTAATTGAAAAAACCAATGGCAGGCAAAGCTGGAACGATTATCCTGATAAAAACGGGCGATCTTCTAAAGCCGTGTCCTTATCACAGGTAAAAAGCAGCGAAGAAGAAAGGATTATCACAGCAGATGCAGAGCTGAACAGGGTTTTAGGCGGCGGTATTGTTGCCGGGAGCATCATATTAGTGGCCGGGGAGCCAGGCATTGGCAAAAGTACCCTGTTTTTACAGAATGGCTTGCAGATGCACGATCAGAAGGTTCTGTATATAAGCGGTGAAGAAAGCGAGCAGCAAATAAAAATACGGGCGAACAGATTGTACCCTCCTGATAACTACCGGGATGGAGCCGGCATCAGTAATGATCATTTCTTTTTGCTCACAGAAACATCGGTTCAAACCATTTTCCAGGAGATAAAGAAGCTGAAACCGGATGTGGTCATTGTAGATTCGGTACAAACACTCCAATCGGGGTTTATTGATGCCTCACAGGGAAGCATATCGCAGATAAAGGAATGTGCCGGTGAATTTCAACGCTATGCCAAAGAAACCCATACACCGGTTTTTTTAATCGGCCATATCAACAAGGAAGGGGGAATTGCGGGCCCAAAAGTATTGGAACATATGGTGGATGTAGTGTTACAATTTGAAGGAGACCGGCACTATGCTTACCGTATTTTACGCACTCAAAAAAACCGGTTCGGAAGCACCAGCGAGCTGGGCATTTACGAAATGACGGATAAAGGAATGCGCGGCGTATCTAACCCCAGTGAAATTCTGATTACCCAGAAAGAAGAACAGCTGAGCGGTATTGCTATTGCCGCTACGCTGGAGGGGCTGCGGCCATTACTGATTGAAGTACAATCTTTGGTAACCCAATCGGTTTACGGCACACCGCAAAGAACAGTTACTGGCTTTGATTTAAGAAGGTTGCAGCTATTACTGGCCGTACTGGAAAAGCGGGGCGGCTTTCATTTTGGGGTGAAAGACGTATTCCTGAATATAGCGGGCGGTATTAAAGTGGAAGACCCTTCAATAGACCTGGCAGTTTTATGCGCCCTGCTCTCTTCTTATGAAGATGTACCATTACCGCAAAACATTTGCTTTGCGGGAGAGATCGGGCTGAGCGGAGAGATCCGTGCAGTGAATAAAATTGATCAGCGTATAGCCGAAGCCGAAAAGCTGGGTTTTGAGAAGATCATTGTATCTAAGTATAATCAATCTTTAAGGCAAAACCGGCAAAAGTTTAATATAGAAGTGGTAACAATGGCAAGAGTGGAAGAAGTATATCAGTATTTATTTTAAAAATCAATGTTGTACTTTTATACGCTAATGAAAAACACTCATGAAAACCCTGGTACTTATCAAAGATTCTTTATTGCATCTTTTTTATCCACATGTATGTGCCGGCTGCGGCGCCGATGTGCTGCCTGCAAAAAGCCATTTGTGCATAAAATGTATTCATGATCTGCCATTGACATATTTTGAAAAGCAGGCGGATAACCCCGTTGAAAAAATGCTGACAGGAAGAATAAGGTTTCATGAGGCCACAGCGCAGCTTTATTTTACCAAGAATTCTGCCTTACAGCACATAATGCATGAATTCAAATACAGGGGAAATAAAGACCTGGGGCATCAGCTGGGTTTGATAATGGGTAACCAACTACTGGAAAGCGGACGGTTTAAACACCTGGAGGCCTTGATCCCGTTACCCCTGCACGAAAGCAGGGAGCGTAAACGCGGCTATAACCAGGCAGCAATTTTATGCAACGGTATTGCAGAGATACTGCATGTGCCGGTAGTGAACCATGCTGTAAAAAGAACTTCGGCCACCGAAACACAAACAAAGAAAAGCCGCATTGACCGATGGCAAAATATAGAAGGTAAATTTATCCTGGAAGACGAAAGCAAAATCGCTTATAAGCAAGTTCTTTTAGTAGATGATGTAATAACAACAGGGGCTACGATAGATGCCTGCACAACGGCTTTATCTGAAGCAAAAGGAACCGTCATCAATATTGCGGCATTGTGTTATGCGGGCACGATATAAGCCCCTGCTTTACCTGTATCGTTTTTCTTAGAAAATAATTCTTTCTGACAGAAAACAACTAGCGGGCTGGAACGTTATAAATTGAATATGATGGCGGATGAAAGGATCGATCTGAATAAAAGGATCCTGTTAAAAAACCACTTTATCTTCAAAAATCATGGGAATCGGATACTTTAAAAACTTAAATTAAAATAAAATGAAAACACTGTTTCTTACAATACTGCTATTTTCTTCGCTACTCATATCTGATTCTATTTATAAGTTTAAAGTAGAGGGCCTAACCGGCGGGGTGATAAACTTTGCAGATTTTAAAGGCAAAAAAATACTGATCGTAAATACCGCCAGCAAATGTGGCAATACGCCGCAATATGAAGGATTAGAAGCCCTGTATAAAAAATACAAAGACAAACTGGTGATTGTTGGATTTCCTGCTAATAACTTTTTAGGGCAGGAACCGGGAAATAATGAGGATATAGCCGAATTCTGTCAAAAAAATTACGGGGTCACTTTCCCCATGGCCGCAAAAATTTCTGTAAAAGGGAAAAATATGGCCCCTGTCTATAAATACCTTGCTGAAGAAGCTAAGAAAAAAGGACTGGAAAACCCGGTTACATGGAATTTCGGTAAATTCCTGGTGAATGAAAAAGGCGAGCTGGTCGCCACCTTCTCTCCCAAGACCCAGCCGATGAGCGATGCTATTTTAAAATACCTGAATTAATGAAGCTTTTTTCAAAAGGGCAACAGCAGCAGTTTTCAATTGGCTGTGTTGCTTCATAATCAGGGGTTACTATTAACAGCCTGCCGCAATAATCTGAGGCAGACATTGCCTGGTTACTAAACCTGCTGCAAAGCGAATCTTTTTACTTTAATAGTTATCCCCTCATCAGCATTCCCTCTTTATATAGTGGCAGCACGTTGGCGATATCTTTTGTAAGGCAGAAATCAATATCCGCAATATAGCCAAAACGGGTTACCAGCCTGTGATAGTGCGTAAAATTCTTTGCAAAAGGCAGAAGCTGCTCTTTGTTTTGTGCATACATAGTTTCCGCCATGAAAGAGCTGTCGCAATGAATAGCAAAATGTTCTTTTACCCGGTGTATGACCGCGCCGGCAAATAAAGTATCTTCCATGTTAAACCGGTCTTTCCAGCCGGCACAGGCAAGTACCGTGTTCTTATTTTGCCTGATAAGGTAATTACACACGGAGGAAAGATTAGGAAAAGATCCTGTAATAATATTCTCCGCACCATTGGCTAATGCCATATACAGCAGCTTTGTTCCATTGGTTGTAGTAAGAACCAGAATCCTGTCTTTGATAAAATCAGGGGCATATTCCAGCGGAGAGTTGCCATAGCTAAGCCCATCTGCCAGCTTCCCGTCGCGTTCTCCGGCAGCAATACCGTTCACTTCTTTGCATACTTCTATTGCTTTGGGAACCGTATCTACCGGAATAATATGCCTGGCGCCGTTATATAATGCGGCTGCAATAGTGGAGGTGGCACGAAAAACATCAATTACTACTACAACGGTATCCTTCAGATCATAAAGATGTAATAGCGCAGGGGAAAGAGCCGTAAAAAGTGTGGGTTTTTGAAACATGTTTTAACAAATTGAAAAGCTACAAATGCACAAATGCAGTGTTTGTTGTTTCATTCGTATATTTTATTTTTTTAGTGATCCTGTAAAACTTATCGTATATCGCCCCGGTATTGGAATCTGCTTGCCGGATGATTTCGATAAATCCGGTATGGACTTTTTGATAATGAATGCCCCCTGCCTAAAATTCTGTATCCGCCCCGGCAGGCTGGTCTAAACGATCTTATACAAAAGGCATTTTTACTACATTGGCAGCCAGTTGTTTATCGCGAACTTTGATGAATATTGTAGTACCGATGCCCGCTTTGCCCGTTTGTACATACCCCAGGCCTATCGCTTTTCCTAATGTGGGTGATTGAGTGCCTGATGTAACCACACCAATATTGTTGCCTGCATCATCTGCAATTTCGTATCCATGCCGGGGGATGCCTTTATCAGTCAGCTCAAATCCCACCAGCCGGCGTTGTGCACCCTCAGCCTTTTGCTTTTGTAATATGTTTTTTGCGGTAAACTCTTTAGTAAATTTTGTTATCCAGCCGAGGCCTGCTTCCAGAGGAGTGGTGGTATCATCCAGGTCGTTACCATACAGGCAATAGCCCATTTCGAGCCTTAGTGTATCGCGGGCAGCAAGACCAATTGGTTTTAAGCCTTTTGCAGCCCCTGCAGTAAAGATCGCTTCCCATATAATATCAGCAGCCCCGTCTTTATCTTCAAAATAAATTTCCACACCACCAGCTCCGGTATAGCCAGTGGCACTAATAAGCACATTTTTAATTCCGGCAAATGTTCCTTTTATAAATGTGTAGTAGGGAAGATTCAAAATGTCGATATCTGTGAGGGGTTGTAAAATAGCTGTAGCCTGCGGTCCCTGGATAGCAAGCAAAGCCGTTTTGTCAGAAATGTTGTGCATTTCCACAACCTCCTTTGTCCCGTTCAAAGAAGGGGTATTGTGTTGTTGTACCCAGTCCCAGTCTTTTTCAATATTAGCTGCGTTAACCACCATCATATACACCTTATTTTCTTCAATGCAATACACCAGCAAATCATCTACAATCCCGCCCTTCTCATTGGTAAAAGCGCTGTATTGCGCCTGTCCGTTTTTTAGTTTAGACGCGTCATTGGTAGTTACCTGCTGAATAAGGGATAAGGCGTTTTCTCCTTTTAATATAAATTCACCCATATGGCTTACATCGAAAACTCCTGCTATATTTCTTACAGTATGGTGCTCTTCGTTGATGCTGCTATAACTGATCGGCATATTATAGCCGGCGAATTCGGCCATTTTTGCGCCGAGTGCTATATGCTTTTGAGTAAAGGGGGTTTGTTTCATCTGTTTATTTATAATTTTGTTTGAGCCGGATAACTGTACGCTGAAGAGCTTGCCGCAAAAGATCATTTAGCCAGGAAGCTACCTGCTGCATCTTTTTTGCGCGGCAAATGTAACGGCAATTTCGGATTTTTAAGCCGAAAGCTTGGATATAGGGTACAAAATAGTTGTTGCCGTTAGCTGTTAGCCCAAAAGGTGCAACAGATATCCGGGGCGGGGTTGGTATTTTCACTGCCCTTGCCGCAAAAGAGTTTACGCATATTCCGGATTTCGGATCAAGGGAAAAATATCTTTTAGCTATGAAAAAATCTTGCTTTGTACTGATCGTTTTATTTTTAACTATGGCTATTAATGCACAAAATAAAAATAATGAATGGATGGATGTCTTTTTAAGAAAAGAGGCCTCTCCATTGCTGCTCAGTATATTGAATCATCCGGAAGTTTTTCGCTATCAGCTTATTTATACGAAAATTGACAGGAACAGGAATAATAAGCCCCAATTCACGCACTATTATCTGAATGTTGATAACGAGCTGTATTTTTACCCTGCATCGATGATAAAGCTGCCCACGGCTTTGGCTGCGCTGGAGAAGATCAACTCCCTTAAAAACAAAGGCATCGATAAATATTCTGCCATGCTTACTGACAGCAGCTTTAGCGGGCAAACCTCCGTAACCGCTGACAGCACTTCCGCATCAGGAATGCCATCCATTGATCATTATATAAAAAAAATATTTGTAGTAAGCGACAATGATGCTTATAACCGCCTGTACGAATTTTGCGGCCAGCAATACCTGAATGAAACCCTTTGGAAAAAGGGATACAAAAACATGCACATTACACGCCGCTTTGTAAAAATGTCGCCTGAAGAAAATCGCCATACCAACCAGATAAGATTTATTGAAAAAGGAAATGAAGTATACATACAGCCTGCGGCAAAAAGTAATACCCGGTTCGATTTCAGTAAAATAATAAAGATCGGGAAGGCTCATTTTAACCAGGACGAGGTGCTGGTAAACGAACCGTATGATTTTACCATGCATAACAGGGCAACGCTCAAAGATCTGCAATGGATGATGCAATCTGTGCTGTTTCCCGAATCTGTACCGGAAAAAAACAGATTTGCGTTAACGCAGGACGACTATAAAAAACTGTACCAGTATATGTCTGAAAAGCCTTCCGAAAGCGGGTTTCCAAAATATGATACTACGGAGTTTTTTGACAGCTATACCAAGTTCTTTTTTTTCAGGGATGAGAAGCGGCCTGTACCCGGCTATATCCGCAGCTTTAATAAAACCGGCTGGAGCCATGGCTTTTTAACAGATGTTTGCTATATCGTTGATTTTAAAAATAATGTTGAATTTATGCTTAGCGGCAGCATTTATGTAAATAGTGATGAAGTGCTGAATGATAATAAATATGAATATGTAGAAACCGGCTACCCGTTTTTCAGGGAAGTGGGTGAAAA
This sequence comes from Niabella aquatica, assembly GCF_054779315.1. NCBI lineage: Bacteria > Pseudomonadati > Bacteroidota > Chitinophagia > Chitinophagales > Chitinophagaceae > Niabella > Niabella aquatica. Next base: position 227,612 of record NZ_BAAGYM010000008.1, on the reverse strand, counting down.
AATATATGATCATGAATTAAAAAGAAAACGGATAACAATGCCCGATTTAAGCCGGTGGAAGTTAAAGTATGATTAAGTGGCTGTTTAAAGAGTAGATGATATTGGAAAAAAAAAGAGCTGTAACTCTGCTGTTAAGCAGGCTACAAGTGCGCCCTAACTAAAAGTAAAAGGTTCGTAAAATAAACTCTTTTAATGTTTACCTGTTATTTGATTAGCATCATTTTTGTTATTAGTTATTGATCCTAGACAAGCCTCTATGCATTTTGCATTGCTGGTTTTTAATTTATTTTTGTACCTCATGAAATTTGAAAAGATCCACAATAAAGGACAAGCCCGGCTTTTTAAGAATGATTATCTGGAGATGCTCACTAAAACTCACCCGTTAGTTATCTGGGGCATTTATATACCTGTTATAGCATATCTGTTATATTACAGCGCTACTACCCTTGGCTTTTCTATAGGCTATGTGTTGCTGATATTTTTTTCTGGTATGCTCTTCTGGTCATTTTTTGAATACCTGGCTCATCGTTTTATTTTTCACTGGGTAAGTGAGAAGCCTTCTATTCAAAAAATAGCATACATCATGCACGGGAACCATCACCATTATCCCCGCGACAGGGAACGCCTTTTTATGCCCCCTGTACCCAGTATTATTATTGCATCGGTATTGCTCAGCCTGTTTTACCTGATAATAGGGCGATATGCGTTCATGTTTTTTCCCGGCTTTATGTTGGGCTACTTAATGTACGGAACTATGCACTATGCTATCCATGCCTGGAATCCGCCTTTTAAATGGATGAAAGGGCTCTGGCGTAACCATCATTTACATCATTATAAAGATGAGCATAAAGGCTTTGGGGTAAGCAGCACCCTTTGGGATCATGTGTTTGGTACTATGTTCGACCTTAAAAAAGAAAAAGAAGATAAAGAAAAAGTAAAGGAACTGATGTTTGGAAAGAAGTAAAATATACAACTTAAAATAACGATTGATTATGCTTACCCAGCTACGACTGCTTTTCAGTATGGCTTTAACATTGCTGTTACTACCCGCGGCGGCCAGGGTTACCATACCGGCAGACACCACCAAAGAAGTTGTATTATACCTGGTTACGGATAGCATACCCGGCGGGGCTATTGTTCTTGGTGATTTTAAAATCGGAGATAACGGGTTCACTTCTGATTGTCAATACCAGCGCGTAATAGAAAAAGCAAAACAAAAAGCAGCAAAAGCCGGAGGAAATGCTATTAAAATCACTGAGCTGAAAGAGCCGGATATCTGGAGTTCGTGTTACAGAATAAAAGGTAAGATCCTGCAAATAGATGCAGAGGCGTATGCCGAAAAGGTTGTACAAAGCAATACATACATTAATGATGACGAAGATGATGTTGCAACAGATGCTTCTGCCGGTTATGCGCTGCTTTATTTATACCGGCCTAAAAATTTTTCAGGTTCCGCGATCGGCTATGATATTTACCTGGATGACTCGGTTATTTGCCGGATGACTAATAATTCAAAATATGAGATAAAAGTATATAAACCGGGACAACATAAGATTTGGGCCAAAACCGAGGCAAAAGCCATTGTTCCGTTGAATATTAAACCCGGGAAAAGCTATTACATAAAATGTGGGATTCAGACAGGATTTTGGGTGGGGCAGCCACAACTGAATTTAGTATATCCCACACAGGGAAAAGAAGAATACGAACAGATGAAAGGAAGAGGAGAAAAGAAAAAATGATAAGCGGGCTACATTCTCTTTAACTCCGGTCATTTACCTTTTATGAATAACTGTTAAAATCTCTCCACCACCCCCAAACCAAACAAAGCGAAATCATACTTTACAGGATCTTTTGCATCAAGCTGTTTCAGGTTTCGGGTAAGTTCAACGGCAGAAAGCCAGTCGTTTCCGGGCCTCTGCAGCAGGTTGAAGTGGCGTGCCACACGTGATACATGTACATCCAGCGGGCAAACCAGCTGTGAAGTTTTTATCTGTTTCCAGATCCCGAAATCCACGCCTTTTGCATTGCTTCGCACCATCCATCGTAAAAACATATTCAATCTTTTACAGGCTGATTTTTTTGCAGGAGAGGCGATATGCTTCACCGTACGCCGCGGATAATCCGGAAAAAATTCTTCATTAAAAAAAGAATAATAAAAGCCGGTTAATGCCGGTTCTGTATGTTCCGCATTCTTATTCAAATATTTCGTGAACGCAGTTTCAAAAGAGGAGGCTCCCAGATACCGGTAATGATATTTCAGATAATCGAAAAAGTGAAAAAGATCAGTAGGGTTAAATGTGCGGTGCGCAAACCTTACAAATGGAAGTAAATCGTCTTCCTCAAAATTCATAATGAAATCGTAGGGCGCATTATCCATCCATGTCAGTAAGCGATTGCAGGAGTTGATGATGCTTTTACGGTTGCCCCAGGCCAGGATAGCCGCAAAAAATCCGGCAATTTCAATATCCTGTTTTTTTGTAAACCGGTGGGGGATGCAGATGGGGTCGTCTTTTATAAATTCCGGCTGCTCGTATTGTGCCGCTTTCTTATCTAAAAATTCTTTAAGTTTTTCTTCCAACATATTTCATCCGCTGTTTTAAAAAACACAACCGTCCAATAACCTTATTGCCTTTCGCTTAAACATTTATTTGTTGTATTAATGTATCAAAAGCATCGCCTTTTACAAAGGCATATGTTTTCTTGTTGATGTGATAATATTTAATCCATCCCTTATTTACCAATGCCGTAAGATCCGTCCTGGCCGTTTCTTTAGATACCCCATACATAGATCTTAGTTCTCGTATGGTAACCACTTTTTCGCGATCTTCCTTCAGCCACTGCAACACTACTGTTTGGCGCTCATTGTACCCGGGTAATTTATTCATCCCTGATCCTGCTTTTTCCCTGGTAATGCGCAATGTAAAATCCCTTAACGATTTATAAGCCATTTGTATGGACTGTATGTAGAACTGTATAAAATAGCCTGTATTATTGGCATCTGTTTGTGACTGAACGATCGACCTGTGATACTGAAGATTAAATTTTGAAATTATATTTGATGGCGATATAAATGCGGCTACCCAATACTTTTTTTTCAGCAGGTACAGCTGCACCAGCAATCTTGCCATTCGGCCGTTGGCATCTTTAAAAGGGCGAATAGTTACTACCAGGTAATGAATGATACATGCTTTTACTAACGGGTGAATAAAAAAGGGTGCTACGTCATCATTATATATACCTAAAACAGTTTCCATTAACGGCGCCACCAGCCTGGAGTCAACAGGTTTGTAACCGGCTGATGTATCAACAGATGAAAAATCTACTTTATTATTTGTTCTGTATTGGCCGATGCCTTTTAATTTGATCGTATCTTTTGTAAGTGCCTGGTGCAGCTGCAATAACAATGCTTCGGTTAAAGGCTCCTCTTTTTTAGAAAATGCCAGTTGCAAAGAACGGTATATATTAATGCAGATCTGCTCGTTTACATTTTGCGGACTCCGTTTTTTTAGCAGCATTTCCCTGGCTGCTTTTTTAGATACAACGGCTCCGGCCAGTTGCGCCGAAGCAATACTTTCATCGAGCAGCGCATTTGTTTGGTGCCGATGAACATGCTTGCTCTCCTGTAATACTTCCATATCCCTGCCACCGGCAAGGTCAATATCCAGCCTATGCAGCTGTACCTCCATTGTGTTGCTGATCCACCATTTTATTACTGAATCACCTATGGGCAGCCTTCGGGTAAAGCCCTGTTCCCGCTCGCCGGTTACCTGTTGCCAGATGTCCTCTCGGAGGCCTTCAACAGGCAAAGGCATATCCTTAAATTTATCCCAATGAACGTAGTTATTATTTAGGTTACTGATCAGCTTTCTTAAAGCATGATTGGTATTGCTTTGGTTGGCTTGTTCGATTTTTTGCATAGAAACCGGCAGATTTGGGCGAATATAGTTTATTTAAACTAACAAATTCATGAAGCAGTGCAGTAATATATCACTGGCAGCTAAAATCTACGAAAATTTACGTATACGATTGCCGCTCATCCCGAAAAGGAAGGATAACCCCGTTCTTTTATTAATGCAGCCTATACCGCTTAAATGATATTTTAACCTTTTGTAGCCACTTTCCGATCATTATCCTGGCTGGGCACAATTCCCTTGTACGAAAGGGTTGCCGTTAGTCACTATTTAGCTTGACATACAGCAGGCAATGAAGATATCTTTACGTTGTGAGCATGAAAAGGAAGGGTTCAGGATGAATAGCATAAAAACCGGAGAAGTGCAAAAAGATATGCTAAGCGCTTTCGGATACGGCACCATCCGGGGTAACATTATAAACGGTTCGCGCTATTGAATTGACAAACGGTTGCACGGCAAGGCTGATTTCACGGTAAAAAAACCGTCATTCACCGGGTATTTACAGGGGGTTCGCCCATATCGCTTTGCCCTGAAGCACAAGCGGGGTGTATGTTTGTGAAACAAATAAAACAAAATCTTAAAATATTAAAATCAAATCAAATGAAAAGCTTAATCCTTTCCGCCGTTGTTATTTTTGCTCTTACCATTAATACCGGGGCAACTAATGCAGAACCCTTCGAAAAAGTTTTAAAAACATTTAGCGAGACTTTTAAAGATGCCGATAATGTAAGCTGGACAAGCTCCGGCAGCCAGTATGAAGCCTTTTTTGTGTACGATGATATTAAAACCCGTGTAAAAATTGATGCAAAAGGCAACCTGATACAGACTGTTCGTTATTACAAAGAAGATAAATTGCCGGCTACTGTTTTATATCATATTCAAAAACAATATGCGGGTAAAGAAATTACCGGGATTACTGAAGTAACTAATAAATATGGTGTTAATTACCGGGTGGTTTTAAAAGACGGCAAGCGCTATACTCATATAAATTCCAACAATTTTGGCGAAACAGAAGTTGTTTCAGAATATAATAGAGGTGATAAATAATTTTGCCGGTAACAGCTGTTTAATGCGTAGGAACCTGATCCTGCCTGGCAAAAAACCGCTTTAAAATTTTCTCATGTAAAACTTCGGAGAGGGTATTCTTATCTTCTCCCTTTTTATTTTCAGTGGCGCTGTATCCTTTTGCTAAATTTTTATAGGAAGCTTTGCCACGGCATCATCCCATGCCATAATAAGATTGGCGCCGGTATTGGTTTTTTCAAATACCATAGTAAAATATTCCATAACCGGGTTATAATAAGTAACCGGTACCTGAACTCTTACCACGTCCCTCGACGGATCCTGTTTCAGGCCCCACTGGTCCAGGCTGCTGTTGATAGCGATGGTCCAATAACCCGCTTTAGGAATAGCATATAAAGTATAACGTCCTGCAGGTATTTTCTTATCCCCGATCGTTACGGGCTGAAAGATATTCAACTCGGTTGCTTCGTTGGCGCCAAGCCTCCAGTTTTGCCCGTATTTTAAAATCTCCTCAAACAATTTACGGCCCTGCAAATGAGGGCGGCTGTAAATAACCCGCATTACCGGCGGGGGTATATTGGGATCAGCAATTTTCATTTGCGGATATTTTGCCGGGAAATAGCTCATATCCATAGGCGAAATATCCACATCGGCATAAAGGTTATTATCTTCTATTACTGTGTGTGGCTCATGAGCCGTATCTCGGGCCGGGCCATCGTACTTTACCGGCTCATTTACTGTTTTTGATCTTTCTTTACAGCCGGTGAGAAAGAATGGAATAAGACATATAGCTGCAAAACATTTATAAAGAGTACACATGCAATCACAAAAATTTAAAATAAAATAGGCAACGTTGCGGAAACAGTATCCCAGCCGGCCACAAGGTTTACACCGTTAGCAGATCTTTCCAGGTCAATGGTTAAGGCTTCTATCGGTTTATCCAGTTGTTTTACATCAGCCGTAACCCTGCAAACATCTTTTGTTGCATCATACTTAAAGGCGCCCCAGGTATCGGTTTCTTTATTAATAATAAAGGTCCAGTTTTTTTCGTTGACCAGGGCATACAACGTATATCGCCCTGCCGGTATTTTTTTCCCGCCAATTTTTGCAGCGGCAAATAAATTCAGTTCTGTAGCTTCATTAGCACCAAGCCTCCATACTTTTCCATACGGCACAATTTCAGAACCAAAGATCAGCCTGTTATTTTTATTAGGCCTGCTGTAAATGATCCGCATCCGCAGCGGCTCTTTTGTTCCTTTTACTTTTAGTGCTGGATAATCGGCGGGAAAGTAGATCTGGTCCAACGGTGATTTATCTACCGGGGCCCAATGCTGCGCATTCAAAAACGGGATACTTAAAAAAACAAAAAACGAAAAGAGAAGCCACTTTTTCATTGTATTTTAAATTTTTTGCTATGCCTGCCCTCAGCGGAACCGAAAAATATTTATAGTGCTGGATCAATCACTCCTTCATTCATCAGCTCTTTATACTTATTGAAGGCAAAATCCTTTAACTCAATCCAAAATTCATTAAAACAATGCTCTAAAAATATATAATGCTGGTTAAAAACCTTTATCGCCGGGATACTATCGTGCAAATATGCGGCTCTTTTTACCAATCCTCCAAAACTTTGATAAATACCTTCTCTTGTTTGATATCGGTACAGCCAGTTCTCCGATTGCATATAATAAAACATTCTTTTAAAGGCCTCCGGCATATTTGCCTGCTGCCGGCCCAGCTTTTTATAGGTTTCCTGTGAAAAAGGATATAGCGAGCCGTCTGCAAACTCTGTTTTATCTATGGCCAGGAAATGGTCGAATGCCACATCAATAAATGCCCCGCTGTACAGCCTGTAATCTGGTCTGAAAACAGCCTTTGCCTTTTGTATTACAGCATGAGAATCTGTATAATCATCAATTGCCCTGTGCAGTAAAATACCTTTGTGTATCTCCGGCGGATATAAGAATTGCTTCTTCCCCTTTACAAAATCGCTGATCATGTTGCCCAGCAAAACGGGTTCATTATTAAAAGATAAATATGCGTGGGCTAAGTAATTCATTAAATACCTGAGTAAAAACTTTATATCTAAACCTTTAAAGATCCTCTAAATCCCCTGACGCCATAATAAGACTGAGCCCCGTTATGATACACAAACACACGGCCATACCTGAAATCTCCAAAAAGGGCTCCGCCCCTTTCTCTTACACCTGTCGGCGTTTTTAGCCAGCTCGATGTTTTTGCATCAAAATCCCCCAGTGTCTGTAGATACCGGTATTCCTCTTCCGTTAACATTTCAATACCCATATCGACGGCCAAATCAATGGCATTATTTTCTGGCCGGTGCTCTTTTCTTGATGCCCACCCCTCCCTGTCGTAACAAACATTTCTCCGGCCGGCAGGGCTTTCAGCTGCACAATCATAAAAAATATATACCCCGGTCTTTTTATCGAAAGCAACCACATCGGGTTCGCCACCGGTCCTTTCCATTTCATTAAGCACCCATAATTTCTCAGCAGTTTCTTCTAATTTAGCCTGCACGGCTGCCCATTCTATTCCCTTATGGCGATTACTGTTTTTTTCAAATCTTGCTTTTAACAGCTTCAGGAGTGCTGCTGATGCCGCTTCCGTTAATTGCTTTTTATTGATTTTTGCCATTCTGTTTTTTAAAAAAAGATAAAAAAATCTTAACTGTACTTCAATATCAAAAATAAATATTTTTGCCTTCCGCAATGTCTCACGCTTTTGTGATCTGAAGGCGCAAAAAAAAAGTTTTTGAATCATGAACAAAGGACCTGTATCGCAATTCATACAGCATCATTACCGCCATTTTAATGCGGCTGCATTAATGGATGCTGCCAAAGGCTATGAAACCCATTTGCTGGAAGGCGGCAAAATGATGGTTACCCTTGCCGGAGCTATGAGCACTGCAGAGCTGGGCATTTCTCTGGCAGAGATGATACGCCAGGATAAAATACATATCATCAGCTGTACCGGTGCTAATTTAGAGGAAGATGTAATGAACCTGGTAGCGCATAGCCATTATAAACGTGTACCGCATTACCGCGATCTTACACCACAGGAAGAGTGGGACCTGTTAGAGAATCACTATAACCGTGTTACCGATACCTGCATTCCTGAAGAAGAAGCCTTCCGCCGTTTGCAAAAACACCTGGTAAAGCAATGGAAAGAAGCAGAAGCAGGGGGAGAACGTTACTTTCCACACGAGTTCCTGTACAAAACGGTTTTAAGCGGTGAGCTGGAGCAATATTATGAAATTGATCCTAAAGACAGCTGGATCATAGCTGCTGCGGAGAAAAACCTCCCAATTATTTGCCCGGGCTGGGAAGACAGCACCACCGGTAACATTTTCGCCAGCTATGTTATTAAGGGTGAATTGAAGGCGAATACTGTAAAGAGCGGCATTGAATATATGGTTTGGCTTACAGAATGGTACCGTAATAATTCGACAGGAAAAGGTGTTGGCTTTTTCCAGATAGGTGGCGGTATTGCCGGAGACTTTCCTATATGCGTAGTGCCTATGATGTACCAGGACCTGGAATGGCATGATGTACCCTTCTGGAGCTATTTCTGCCAGATAAGCGACAGCACTACTTCTTATGGTTCTTACAGCGGCGCTGTTCCTAACGAAAAGATAACCTGGGGCAAGCTGGATATACACACGCCTAAATTCATCGTTGAAAGCGATGCTACTATTGTGGCGCCGCTGATGTTTGCCTGGATATTAGGCTGGTAATCATTAATTTTTTCTCGTCTCTTTGCGAAGCGCTTCCTTCTCCGGAAGGCTTCGTGATTTCAAATTTATATGACGACAATCATATAAATCCATAACATACATATTTGTCCCGTATTTTACACTTCATTACCTTTGGACTTAGCCCTTTCTGTCGGGATAAGAACAATCGCAATAAAAAAATAACAATGGGTATAAATGAAAGAATGGGCACCGGTTTTTTTTAAGCAACCGGAATATTTCATCCTGAACAGGTTCTTTCATTTACCGCAGCTATTGACTTTGTGGAATCTACTACAGTTAAAATTCCCCAGGTAAATAGTCCAAATAACAGGTTAAACATGACAACGAATTTTAAGGACACTGAAGCAGTATTGCCACTCAATTTAAAGCCTCAATCTCCAGCCCCTATTGATTTACGTTTAAACAGTTTTTTAAAGTCCGAATTTGGGGAAGGATTTGTTGTGCCTGCGCACATTGACCTGGTAGCACCCGGACAGGCCCGGCTGCTCTCGCTTCCCGTAGATAAAAACGTGTACATAGGAAAACACGTAAAATCTTACCGTGTTATGCAGGGCGTGCTGCACAACCCGGCCTCTGACCGTCGTACTACTGCCGGCAGCTTTCACGTTTCTGAAGGGGGTATGGCTATTGCTGACGACAAGCTGCGTGTACCCAAGCACGTTTATGCCAAAATGCTGGAAGCTGCTTTCCGGCTGGACCCCGACTCAGGCGAGCTCCCATACAACGGTGAGCAGTCTTTTGTGGGACTGGTACTTCACCCCCTGGTAAAACCTGAAATTCCCGGTCTGCAAAAAGAGATGCGCTCAGAAGTACGTTTTGTAGTTCCCGGTGGTATGGTGTCCAATCTCGACTTTGTGGAAAATATTTTTGGCAACCCGGGGGATACCCGCTTACCCGAAAACGATATCCTGTATAAGGTAGGCTCATTTACCGGTGTGACCGGCATGGTGGTATTAGCCCCTCAACTGTTGCTGAAAACTAAAAAAGAACTGGGCCTTCCTCATATTTCGGAAGCTACCGAACAGCAAAAGGCACAGGGTATGTGCTGGAGCAGCGAGGAAGAGCTTTACAATAATGGCAACGCCTTTAAATGTACACACCGTACCAAAGAAGGATGGGTGATCACCCTGATTGCTGATAACTACTATGGTTACTGTAAGAAGGAAGTAAAAACCCAGATCAGTTTTGCTACCAATCTTTTAGGTAACGCCGAAGAAGAACATGCCGGTGGCGCCCTTGTATATCCTTCTTATAATCTCGGGGCCTTTTTTGCGCAGGATAGCCGTATCCATAAAGGTATCAGCTTTTCTTACAACTGGATAATGGAAAATTATGCTGATCAGTTTGAAGAGCAGCCTAAAGGATATGCCGTTCATAAAAAATTCCGTAATATCTACCTCATCCGTGAAGATACTTTTATTGATGTGCTGTCGCTTTCTGTATCATGGACGCTGAACGGGCAAAAGCAAAGCATTCCCCTTGAAAAGAATATCACTTATTTACATCCCTCAGGCTATAAGGTAGAGCTGCATAAACATAACATTACCAAATCCTGGTATCTGAAAGGCACGGTGGCAGAAGGTGTTTTCCTGCATAAGCCTTCTACAGTATCCGGCGGAGGTAAATCTGAAATTTCAAAGTCCATACAGGACCTGATACTGGCTGAAAATTTCTATGTAAATAATCTGGAAGAAGAGCTGGATGCCGCAGAAGTGATCATTAACCGTTATTATGGCGACCGTTATAAAGACATAGTCAGGAACCATACCGAAGCAGCCAGCCGCCCTTTAATGAGCCCTAAGCGCAGCATGGGCTCCGTCATCCGTATGCTGAACGAGCATCCCACTTATACCGATGAGTATAATAACTGGGTTCGCCGTATTCCCTCCCAGATAAAAAGCCTGGTGCTTTGTATCAAGCGTTTGTACCAGGCCGACTGGAGTGATAACTGGCGCTCTTATTTTAGCGTGGATGTGCTGGATAATGAACCGGGGCATCAGCTAAAGTATAGAGGATTAAAAGTAACCTCACGTTATTTAAGGATAGGTTTGAATAAGGATGGTACGTGGCGTACTTTCCGCCTTCGCCAGGATTTTATGCCGGCCACCAAAATCCAGACAGAAGACGATATTTCGGTATCCTCCGTTTATCCCGGCAGCGCCATATCAACCCTGCTTCCCGAACAACAGGCTGCATCAGTAAAAGTAGTGGTGAACTGCGAGAACAAGCTGTTCCAGCGTCCGGATGATGCCATTCATAAAGGGCAGGACCGCCAGGCCGAATCTGACTTTAGCAAAACCGGTGTTTTCTTTTCCAACTATGAGCCGCTGGTAGCAAAAGATGCGCAGGAGCTGATGGCCAATATTATTGAGTTTGAAAAATTCACTCCTGCCATGCAGGAAACCATCGAAAAAGCAGCAAAGCTGAAGGACGGAGAATATTTTGTCTCTACCTCTCACCCGAGAGTGGTGGGCACAAGCATTACCAAAAACGTACGTTATCTGCAGGATCGGCCAGACCTTGCCAATCCGCAACCCCGTTTTGTATGCGAGCTGGGTACCAAGCTGTTCCGTAAAATGCAGCCGAATCAGCCCCTCATTAACCCGGTAGACAGCTTATTGATCGGCCGCCGTAACAACCCGCCTTCGGAAGGCATTAAAATGCTGGCGGTATACGGGCCTATTCATTACCAGGAAATTCCTGAGCTAATGATGGATTGTATCGCTACGCTTTCTGGTAAATCACCTTCTACTACCGGTTTTGGCTCAGAGGGTGCGCTTACAAAAGGGCCATTTAACATGTTGCGCCCTGTGGCAGACATTAATGCTGCATTAGTAAGCGCCGTGCTTACAGGTTTACCGGGATTCTCTACTGCATGCGGATTCATTGGCCATAAATACCAGGTAGATCATGATATCAGTTATTGGGTTCCTGAGCTCTGGTCGCGTATGAGCGCTCATGAAAGAGACCCTAAATACCTGATCGACCGTGGCTATCTTGAAAAAGTAGAAGACTTTGACCATGGCGGTGTACGTATACCGGCATCACGCCTGGGTTACCGCATCAGCCCCGCCTTCTTAAAGCGTTTTGGAGGCCGCCTGTTCACCAGTCCTGATGGCATTTTCCCGCTGGATATGCTTCGTCCTGAACTGCAAAATGCAAAAGATTTTGCAGAAGGGGTACTATATATCGCAGAGTCGCAGGCAGCCGTTGCCAAAGAATGGTTCACTGATGGAAGTATAGATGAGGCATGTCCCCCGTTAAAAGCCATCATTCACATTATGGTGCATGGCCATTATGAAGGTAAAACACTGGCGGATCCCGAAATCCGGAATATGTTCACTCCTGAATATGTATTGCAATCGGACTGGTACAAAGAGCGGATAAAGGCATCAAAAGATTTTGCATTACTGGTGCTGGAAATGCAGCAAAAGCAAATTGCCGCTTCGCAGTTAATCGGCGAAACAGATAAAGCAGCTCAGCTGCAGGAGCTTTCTGAACAAATCAGCCAGCTTAAAAGTGAAGAACCTTTATCGGGTACTATCGGGAGAAACCCTAACCTGGCCTAGTTTATCGTTTTCAATCATATTATCAGAAAAGCTGTGTTAATTGTATAGCACAGCTTTTTATATATGATCTTGTTTAAACGACCCATTATTATGTATTAAACTTCTTCATTTCGATACCCGAAAGCATTCAGCCTGGACGGGATCCGACCGGAATGGCGGCCGCTTTATTTATTTGTCATTTCAATGAATTTAAAAAACAACACCTTTATGATTGTTCTGCCCGGCATTCAGTTTACGATCATTTTAGGAGATGAATAAAAAAGATTAAAGAAAGATGATTATAGAATATTCTTTATAAACAAAAAGGGGCGCAACATGCGTCCCTTTTTTATGATGGGTTTCGGTTTTTCCATATATCATGCGTAGCCGGAAGTTACATTATTCCTGGGCCAATTTTAAATTTCTTTTTAGTAACTCGTTCCTGTTAGCCATTTCCCATGCCGTATAGAAGATCATTTGCGCTCTTTTGGTCAATAATGGGAAATTGATCTTATCGATAGTATCTGTTGGTTGATGATAGTCGGCTTGCAGCATCCCATCATAAAAGAAAAGAACCGGTACCCCTTTCCTGGCAAAATTATAATGGTCGCTCCGGTAATAGATCCTGTTAGGATCTTTGGGATCATCAAATTTATAATCAAGCACCAGCTTCGTATACTTATTGTTCATGCCTTCGTTTATAAGGGGCAGATCGGTGCTCAGCTTATTATGGCCGACCACATATACATAGTTCAGGGTATCTGCCAGCATCCTTTCAGTATCTATCCGGCCAATCATATCTATATTCAAGTCGGCGGTGGTTTTTTCCAGGGGATATACAGGGTGCTCAGAATAATACTCCGAACCCCACAAGCCTTTTTCCTCGCCGCTTACCAGCATAAACACCACGGTTCTGCGCGGCCCCTTTCCTTCTTTTTTTGCTTTGGCAAAGGCTTCAGCCATTTCCATTACAGCAACAGTTCCCGACCCGTCATCATCAGCGCCGTAATAAATATTCCCTTTTTCATCCATGCCTACATGATCGTAGTGAGCCGTAATAAAAAGGTATTCCTCTTTTTTATCCGATCCCTCTACAACACCGATCACATTGCTTACCGTGGCTACCTTCCGGCCCGAAGTATATCTTATCGCAGTTTTTACAGGTCTTACAACCGGGTCAATTATTAGAGAACCAACTAACGTTTTAATTTCTTTAATATTACGGCCCGTTTTAGAAACAACATTATCATTGATATAAAATACAGGGATGGCACTGCTTTCCTGCTGTGCCGCCGAATGCGGCATGGGCCTGTAGGCATTATTCAGCATTTGCATGGAGGGAAGTACTTCTGACATAATTAAAACAGCAGCAGCGCCTTTCTTTTCAGCATTGGCGATTTTGTTGGCAGTAAATGCCGGCGATTGCCGGCGGGGTTTACTGGTGGTAAAGTTATCCGGCTGGCCATTGAGCAAAACAACCAGCTTTCCTTTTACATCAATATTTTTATAATCGTCCCTGTTCTCATCAACAATTCCATAACCAACAAAGATATATTCAGAAAAATCAAGATCAGCTTGCTGCGGCATTTGCAGCCAGGGGGCAAAGTCCTGCCCCGGAGTAAAGCTTATACCGCCAATATGAAGCGAAATTGTTGAGGCACTGTCCTTTTCCAGATTGTAATACTGCCGGTAGCTCCCTTTATTACCAGGCTGTACACCAAAGCCCCGAAATTGGGATTCGATATATGCAGCCGCTTTTTCAAGCCCCGGAGATGGTGTATCCCGGCCCTCCATTTCGGCGCTGGCAATAATGCTCAAGTGCTTTTTAAGATCGGCAGCAGTTATTGTTGCTGCATAGGGTACGGGATCTGCTATTTTTTGGGCCTGAATGCCGGCACATGAAAATACGCCAGCCAATAGAAATATGCCTTTTATCATATGATAGTATAATTATAGGTGAGATATTAAAGAATGGCTTGACCCGTCTTTATTCACTATGAACAGGCCATCAAAGCGCTATTTTTTTAACCCGGTCTTCATGCCGTCCGCCTTCAAATGCGGTATTTATAAACACTTCTATCATTTCTCCTGCTACATCTTCCGAAATAAAACGGGCCGGAATGCAAAGAATATTGGCATTGTTATGCTTCCGGGCAAGAGCCGCTATTTCATCATCCCAGCAAAGCGCAGCGCGGATACCCTGGTGTTTATTGGCTGCAATAGCCACACCATTACCGCTTCCGCATAGTAAAATGCCCAATGCGTATTCGCCGCTTTCAACAGCGCTGGCCACCGGATGGGCGAAATCGGTATAATCGGCCCTGTCTGAAGAAGATGTTCCAAAATCCTTAAAATTGAGCTCCCGGCCTTCTATAAATGAAATAACAAATTCTTTCATTTCAAACCCCGCATGGTCTGAGCCTATAGCTATTGGCTTTTTAAGATCAAATATGGTTTCCATAACAATTACATTTAACTCCACTCCTGGATCGATTGGTCTGCATTCTTTTTTTCACCCCTGGCAGCAAGGTATATGCTTATTTCAAAAAGCAGGTACAGCGGCGCAGCCACAACAGCGAGGCTGAACGGGTCTGTTGTGGGTGTTATTATAGCCGCAGCTATCAAAATTACAACAAAAGCATGACGCCTGAATTTGCGCAGCGTGGCCGCCGTTACAATACCAGCCTTTGCCAGTAAAAGAATCAATAAAGGCAACTGAAATAACAAGCCGATGCCTACTGTTGTATATATAAGATTCTCTAAATAATCGGTAAACAGTGGCCGTATTTCAATCATGTCGCTCAGCTTATAATTAAAATAGAAGTTTACCATTAATGGTGTAAGAATAAAATAACCAAATGCCACACCTATAAAAAACAACACAGACACCCAAAATATAATACCGCTTGTTTGCCCTCTCTCTTTATTTGATAAAGCGGGTTTTACAAAACGCCAGATTTCCCAAAATATGTAAGGAAAAGCCAATACAAATCCACCCACAAAGGCTACCGTAAAGTTGGCAATGAACTGACCGGTGAGGGTGTTTTCCTGAAACTCTACTTTTGTTGGTTTAAAGCAAAGTGCATCGCCCACTCCCACTTTTTGCCCCATTTCGCACATCCATTTTACAGAAATAAAGCTTTGCCTGGTAGGGCCGAAAATAATGTCATTCACAAAAAAATCGGTAAAAATAAAAACCGTGATAGCACATACCGCAACGGCTATTACCGAGCGTATAAGATGCCATCGCAATACCTCCAGGTGATCAATAAATGACATTTCATCCTCGGAGCCGTTTCGTTTATTCAAAAAATCCATTAAAGCCATGTGTGTAAAAATAAGTACGCAAAGATGCAGCTTTATGGTCAATAGACAATGGTGAGTAGTGAGTGGCGAGCAGAAATATCTGTCAGGTATTTAGAACAAAGCGTAAACCCAAGCCCCTGAAATCTGGAACCGGTAGCCTGCCATTCCTTTTCTATTTCAGTTTCCTCAGCTTTACCATCTCAATACGGGTATGAGTTACGCCCAGTATATCAAACTCATAATCATCTATAATAATGCGCTCTTTTTGTGTGGGTATGGTTTCGTGATGATTGATAATATATCCCGAAAGCGTTTCGGTGTCATGGCCTTCAAATCTTAAATCATATTTTTTTTCAATATAGTCCAGTTCCAGCCTTCCCGAAAAAATATACTCTCCTTCTGCGATCTGCTTTTCCACAAACTGTTCGGTATCGTACTCGTCCCATATCTCTCCAAACAGTTCTTCCAGCACATCTTCCATAGTGATGATACCGGCAGTTCCACCAAATTCATCTACTACCCACGCGATGCTTTTAGCTTCGCTACTGAATTTATAAATAAGGTCTACGGCATTCATACTTTGCGGTACGGCCAGAATGCTGATGAGTATGCTTCTTATATCTGCCGGCTTTTTAAACAGATCGAGCTGATGCACATACCCTAAAATATTATCGATCGAATCTTCATAAATAATAATACGCGTACGCTTGCTTTCAATAAACTTTTGTAAAAGCTCATTAACGGGGGTTTTAACGTCTACCCCAATAACCTCTTTACGGGGAACCATACATTGTTTGATCCTGATATAAGGAAGCTCCTGCGCATTTTCAAGGAGCTGCGTGCTGGTTTCCTGTTTAAGATGGTCTTTTTCCCCGTCGGAAAACGCAAAACGGAGCTCGTTTTTGCTAAGAGGGGACTTGTTTTTATCTAGCCTTACATTGAAAACATATTTTAAGATCCAGTTGGTAAGCTTAAACATGCCTTTTACCAGCGGTGAAAAAAGCTGGTAAAAAATATCGGCAATAAAAGAAAGCCGGCTTAATAAAGAGTTACTTTTGGCCCTGAAAACAGCCCTGGGCAGGAACTCTGCAAAAATCAGCGCCACCAGCACATTAAAGAGTATTTCCAGGAAAATCTGCATTCCGCGCGAGCTGATATTAAACCGTTTCCATACCGGGGCCGCCACTTCTGCAGTAAGCAATACAAAAATGGTCAGCGCAATAATATAGCCAGTAATGGCAACTCCCAAAAAAACAGCCGGCGAATCTATAAATCGTCCCAGCCGGTTTCCCCGTATCGTGTCCTGCTTTCTTTTTAGCTCTATATTCAGCCGGCTGGCGCTGTAAAAAGCCATCTCTATTCCTGCAAAAAACATCATAAATAGCAGCGAGGCAGACCAGGCAATAAGTGTTATGTCCATATTCTAAAGATACAAAGGGCTTTTTAAATTTTGAACGTTTAGGGGTGTAATCTTAAATGGTAGCGTTCCTGCTGAAAATTTTTTACAAAAAAACCAGCCTGTTGATGACCTCTGTACTGTTCTCGCGATTAAGTTTTGTAATGATCAGGAACATCTTATTTCTAACAATACCGCTCTTGCTATCTGTGACGGAGGCAACAGCGCAAACCATACGTTATGTATCGATGGGCGGCGCCGGCATCAAGGATGGGCTTAGCCGGCCTACCGCCAGCGGTGATATCCTGTTAATGATTAACCAGTCAGCGCCTGACGATCAGATTGGGATAGCCTCGGCGCGATCCCCCAAGCAATCTTACTGTTCTGAGCGGGAACTTTAACGGCGATGATGTAATATTTTTAATCTTACAATAAATTAAAATCAATTACTATGTATTATACAAAGATCACTCAAACAATAAAGGTCCTGGCCTTATTTGCGGGTGCTTTTTTGCTATCAGCTGCCTCCTGTAAAAAAAATAAAGAAGCGATAGCAGGGCAGCTACCTGTATTAGGCACCTGCAAAGCTGCAGCAACCCAGGGGAAACTAACTTATTCGGTATCTGACCAATCCTATACCTATGTTACAGCCGGTGGCGGCAAAATTTTCATTCATCCGCTTTCTATCCAGATCACGCACAAGGACTATTCAGGATTCATGATTGAACTTTGGGGTGAAAAAGACGGGAAAAATGCAGGCACGCATGAAAACCTGAACGGGAAGCATATCAAGGACAGACTTGGCAATGTTCGCTCCCTTATTTTTCCCGACGGCACCAAGATCACTATGAACAGCTCCGGCGTTTATGATCCGCTTATAAGTGTCAGCATTTATGAGGGCAACACCTTTCATCATATTAACCTTAGATGTAATGTTGTTGAATATGCAGCTGCAGGTAACGAATCTTTTATTCGCTCATTAGACAGCCGAGAACCCGATGGTGAAACCGGAGGTTTCGAGCTTATATCAGACGGACTGATTTTTTTTAACAGCTACACGGAACATGAAAACGGCACACGGGAAGAAAAAAGAGTAGATCTGGGTACGCTGAAGCGGAGCAATCCCAAACAGGTAAATGACCTGTATGATGATCCGAGGCTCGGTCATACCTGATGTGATACAGAAAATGCAGCTATTTTGCCAGGAATGCTGCAATCAGCTTTTCGGCCTCTTCGCAGGCTTCCTGCAAATCATCGTTAACGATTAAATGATCGAAATGATCGCTGAATGACATCTCATATTCGGCCTTATTAACACGGGTTTGTAAAGACTCTTCTGTTTCTGTACCACGGCTGGCCAGCCTGCGGGCCAGCTCTCTTACCGAAGGCGGCTCTATAAATACAGATAAAGAGGTTTGGGGATATTGCTGCTGTACATGGATGGCTCCCTTTACATCAATATCCAGCAACGGGTATTTTTTTTCTTTCCACAGCCGGTCCAGCTCTGTTTTTAAAGTGCCATAATATTTCCCTTCATACACCATTTCCCACTCCACAAAATCGCTTTTCTGTATTTTTTGCTGAAACGCTTCCACGGTCATAAAATAATAATCTTTTCCGTCTACTTCATAGTCGCGGGGTTCCCGCGTAGCAGCGGAAACAGAGAATGACAGCTGCGGGAATTTTTCAAGCAAATAACGGGTTATGGATGTTTTGCCGGCACCGGATGGTGCTGTAATAATGATTATTTTTTTATTAAAAGAAGCCATATACGCAAATTACGGCAATTGTGATGGGAGTAAAAAATTTGAAAGGATGATACCAAGAATTCCGGCGCCTGTGCGTCAGGCTGATTTTGGGGATTAGCCCCCTTTGTTATACTAACAAAGTACGACACGAATGTCAAGAATAAAAATCTTTCGCAGCTACCGGTTAATATGCAGAAAACCATCAATCCGGCAATTGATTTATAAAATCTCTTCAACACTTTTTCTTATGTTATCTGCCATCTTGTATGTGGGCAGATCGTTCTCATCGCCGCCGAAGGGATCTTCAATTTCTTCAGCAATCAGTTCAAGACTGGCTAAGACATAAGTAATGAAAACAACCACGGGAACCACCCAATACCCTAACTGGAAAACATAACCCCAAGGCAGCGTTAGCAGATAAATGAGCACAAACCGTTTAATGAAAATCCCGTAGGAAGAAGGGATCGGCGTGTTTTTAATGCGCTCACAAGCCCCGCAAATATCGGTAAATGACTGCAGCTCGCTATTTAAAAACAAGAGCACTTCCCCACTTATCGAGCCTTCCCGATAAAGTTTTTTTACGTGTTCATATATTAAGCCGGCTACCTGGTTGGGCACATGCTTTTCTTTATCTATGGCTGAAAGGATCTTTTGGGTTTGCTCACTTTCGTCAAAGAGCATAATGCGCGTTCTTTCTTTTAATAGATGCTGATGCAAAGCCTGCGCATAACCCGGAATTATCCCCCTGAAAAAAGCCCTTTCTTCCTGCTGGTCTTCGCGCAAAACCACGGACAATTTCAGCGCCAGGTTGCGGGAATTGTTTACCAGTGCTCCCCAAAGTTTACGGCCCTCCCACCAGCGGTCATATGCCGTATTGGTTCTAAACACCAATACTAAAGAAATGGCAAACCCCAGCAATGAATGCATAATGGGCAGGTTTTTAATAATGCTTTTATTTGAAAGATTCCAGTATTCCAGCTCCAGGTAAGCAATGCCGGCAGCATAAGCGGCAATTACTATTAAAATCCACCAAAGCTTATTCAGCACATCGGCTTTGGTTACTTTAAAAAGTACATTGGTCCAGTCTTTTGTATTGTAGTAGCGCATGGTTTTTGTTGATCGGTTGAGGTGGAAAAAAGTACAGGCGGAAAAGTTTATAAGTTAACAGGGCCAGCAACTTTTCAACTAGTAAGCCTGTAAATGTTTTAACTTAAACTCTTCGTATATCTGCCCCCAATGCCTGTAACCTTGTATCAATATGCTGATAACCCCTGTCTATCTGCTCAATATTCTGAATAACGCTTTTCCCTTCTGCGCTCAGTGCTGCAATCAGCAAAGCCACGCCGGCACGAATATCAGGACTGCTCATGGTTATTCCACGCAGTTTGGTCTCTCGCTCCAGCCCGATCACTACAGCCCGGTGAGGGTCGCACAAAATAATCTGTGCACCCATTTCTATCAGCTTATCTACAAAAAACAAGCGGCTTTCAAACATTTTTTGATGGATCAGCACACTGCCATTAGCCTGTATAGCGGTTACCAGCACAATGCTTAGCAGGTCTGGTGTAAAACCCGGCCAGGGGTGATCGTAAATGGTAAGCACTCCTCCATCAAAATACTTTTGTATGGTATAGCTTTCCTGCGATGGGATATAAATATCATCTCCCCGGAAATCCATAGCAATACCCAATTGCTTAAATTTATCAGGAATAATACCCAGGTCATTGATACCCGCATTCTTTATGGTTATATCGCTTTGGGTCATTGCTGCCAGGCCGATAAAAGAGCCTACTTCTATCATATCGGGCAGCATGGTATGCATCGTCCCGCCCAGGTAATCTACTCCTTCTATAGTGAGCAAATTGCTGCCGATACCGCTTATTTTAGCTCCCATACGGTTCAGCATTTTGCATAATTGCTGCAGGTAGGGTTCGCAAGCGGCATTATAGATGGTGGTAGTTCCGGTAGCCATGGTGGCTGCCATTACAATGTTGGCAGTACCGGTAACAGATGGCTCATCCAGCAGCATGTACGTTCCTTTCAGCTCCTGGGTGGTCAGATGAAAAAAGCCGTCTTCCTGGTTGTAATCTAAGCTGGTCCCTAATTTTTGAAACCCTATTATGTGTGTATCTAATCTTCTGCGGCCGATTTTATCGCCTCCCGGCCTGGCGATGAACGCTTTTTTGTACCTTGCCAGCATGGCTCCCGCCAGCATTACACTTCCGCGCAGCCTGCCGCTTTTCTTTTTAAACTCAGCGCTATGCAGGTAATCTATATTTACATCATCGGCTTTAAAAGTACAGGCGCTCCTGCTTACCCGGTTCACTTTCACATTCATTTCTGATAATAACTCTATCAGCAGGTTCACATCCAGTATATCGGGTATATTGCCAATAGTCACTTCTTCCGGCGTCAGCAACACGGCGCTGATGATTTGCAGGGCTTCGTTCTTGGCTCCCTGCGGTATAATTTCTCCCTGTAATTTCTTTCCTCCGTATACTTCAAATACGTTCATTAATTATGTGGTTTTATAAAAACGAAGATAGGCGGAAAACAGATTGATGCTGTTTTGGGGTAAATGAAAAATTCGGTGTTGGAGATTTTGTGAAGTTAGAGGTTATTATGTATATTTAGGAATCGCCTGGCATGATTGGAGATGCAAACAATTCTTAATAGTAAGAGACTAATTTGGGAAAACTACTTAAATTCCTTGACAAAAAAAGAAGAAAAAGATATTAAAGTAAGCCCTTTTATTGAGCGTTTGACGCGTGTAATTCCAAAAGAAGGCAACGATTATAAAAATGATTACTATGAATATTTAGATCAAAAATATTCGTAATTATGGGCAAGCTTTTTGTTGATACAAACATCGTAATTGACCTTTTACAAAAAAGAGAAACTTTTTGAAGAGGCTCAGGAGTTATTTACACTGGCTGACAAGAAGAAAGTGAAGCTATTTGTTTCATCGCTGACAGTAGCAAATACTCATTTTCTACTTCCTAAACACTACAACTCTAATGATGCAAGAAAAATACTATCTCAATTTGAAGTTTTAGTCGAGGTTTTGCCTTTGGATGATAAAGTAATTGAATTAGCACTGACTTCTGACTTAAAAAATTTTGAAGACGCCATTCAGTTTTATACAGCAACCGAACATAATACATATATTATAATCACCCGAAATAAAAAGGATTTCAAAAAACAAAAGCTGCTTTTAAATTCGGTATGTTCGTTTTCTTTTAGCGCTGCGGGCATTACGGCACAAAGATAGCTGTTGCTTCTTTACAGGACTTCCCAATGCCCCCCTCTATCGGGACCAATGCGTTTTAATCGTCCCTCATTTTTCAGTTTATTAATGTTCCATTCCACGCCGCGCCTGCTTAAGCCAGTAGATTTTTGTATAGCAGACACACTTATTTTGGGGTTTGACTGCATCAAGGCAATTATGGTGTCTTCCGTTTTCTCCACAGTTTTCTCCACAGTTTTCTCCACAGTTTCGCTGATTTTCTGTTTTGAATATCGCAGTTCGGCTACAAAGCCATCACCCTGCTCTTTATACGAAAAGCGCATGGTAGGGTATTCTTTTATAGCCTCGTTTATACGGGAAAACCCCGTACCATATTTTTCAATTTCCCTGGTAAGGTAAAATGCTTCTGCTATCAGCTTGTTCCTTAGCTGGGAGGTGTAGTTATTTTTCTTTAAATCCTTAATAGAAATATTGCCATACAGTTTGCCCGGGTTATAAAAAAATACAGACTGGTCAAAGATTTTTATTTGTACATCAGAGGATGAAGTATAATCCCAGTGTATCAATGCATTCAATACCAGTTCCCGTATAGCTTCCAGCGGGTATTCAAAAATTTCGGTACGTTGGGTAGTAGCGCCCGTGATTTCAAATGCTACTTTCAGGTGAGAAGTAATGAACTGTATTGTTTCTCTAAGCACGTCAAAAAGGTTACCGTTGATCATCTTCTCATCTATGATGAGCGAATCTGTTTTGAACCTGCCTACATGCACATTGAAAAATAAATTCTCTTTAGAAAACAGTATCATTACGGCATTGGTAGGTTTTCCGCCACGCATTAGTTTCAGCATTGCCAATGCCTTTTGCGGGTTCGCCGGTAAAGTAAAACGTCCGCTGGCATTTACCTTTTTAATAAACTCCAGCACTTTCTTTTCATTAATATCCTTACCTGTTGCTTCCGGCCAGGGATAAGAGTCCCATGAAAGCTGAAGCGATTCAAAGTACAGGTTGCTGATTTCTGATGTAGATAACTGGTGATTGGCATTGCCCACCCTGCGATAAAAGCGGCCTTTAAAGCCAACTGGCTTTACCGGGAATTCTTTAATAGATAAAACCCCAATCTTTACACCACCAATGGAAACTATTTCGGCATCCGGTATAATACCGGGCTGTGTTTTCTGTTTTACTTCGTTGATCCATTTTTGCAGGGTTTCTGCCCCGGTTGTAAAGCCTTTTACCGGCTTGCCGGCATCATCAAGTCCAATGTATACTTTCCCGCCTTTGCTGCGGACATTCCGGCACTTTATTTTTTCAAAGATAGCAAAGGGGCAAAAACTCAACTCATTTGAGAGATCATTTGTTCAATTAATGCATTTATTTTTTACTGTCCGCCGCTTTTTTTGATGGCCGTCTTTTCAAATTTTCCAGGGATTAATTATTTCCAATCCATTAATATTTGCAAAATCATCCGTATTGCGTGTTAATAAAACATAATCATGCAACAATGTTGTTGCAGCTATTACTGCATCGGGTAACTTTATGCGATGCCGCTGCTTCAACTCAATAGTTTTCGTTGATACATGCAAATCAAGCGGTATAATACGCGCAAATGCCAAAAAACTCTTTAACTTCTGTTCTTCTTCTTTTTCTATTGCTACAAACCCTAATGCTTCAATATGCGTTATTACTGAAATAATAGGTTGTTCAATAGTAAATAATAAGTCCCGTCCGCCTGCAGGTAGCTTGCCATTACAAAAGTCTATCACAACATTAGAGTCTATCAAATACGCCTTTCCCATTCGTCCCTTGATTGTTTTATATAATTATGAAATTTTGATGCTGCCTCATCAGAAATTGTACCCCAAAAATCTTTCATTGACTTTTCAGGTTTTTGTTTCTCTCCGTATAACTCATCAAGGGTGAGATAGGTAATCTCAATTTCTTTGCCTATATATTCTTCCGGAATATCCAGCGTAATTTCATTCGACTTTGGTCTTACTATTGTGCGTATCATATCTTTTTGCTATGTTATTTTTTAATAAAAAAGCTCCAGCTTTTCACTTTTTAATAAACATTCATACAATTCAACTACTTTATCAAATTTAATAAAAGTCAACCGCATTTACATAAAAGACAACCAGAAATACCGAACGGCTATTTTAAACTTTTTCGCTTTTGCCTTTCCAACTTTTTCCTGAATATGCATTAAGTATGCACGGCAGTGGCACAGAACTGGATACTTTGCATTTTTATACGCTAATGATAAAGCTGTTAGAAGCATCTCATTTAATATATATGCGGGAAGTAACACCTGTTTCGGACCTGCTGATTAACTCGAAAGCATTTTGAATGGATTATCAAAGCAGAAAATATTGCCACGAATACACAAATATTCGTGCATTCGTGGCAGCTATTCAGCGAGCCCTATTTCAGCGTAAACCTCATACCTGCATAAACCATCCGGCCTACTACCGGGCCCCATATCATCGAGCCGTCAAAGTGCGGCCCAAAGGGATTTTGTGCATCCAGTATCAGGTTGGGCTGTATATAATTGGTAAGATTTTCGCTGCCTATATATACTTCCCATTTATTATTAAAGATCTTGGTAACCTGCGCTGCCATCTGTATGAACGAAGGCGAATAGTCATCCAGCTGTAATGCAGGAGGGTTACCGGCTGTAGAAGGAATGCGCTTGCTGCTTAACCACTGGGCAGTATAATCGAACTTCCACTTGTTGCTGGTTTCGTAAGCAAGGTTCGCAAAAGCCCGATGCGGCGCCACAAAAGGCTTTTCCATCAGCGTGCCATGATAAGTGGTTTGTACATCAAGCCAGCGGTATGCCATGCGTACATCGAATTTGCTAAACAGCTCGTAGTTCATCTCGGCCTGCAGGCTGTTGCTGTACGATTTGCCATCGAGGTTGTAGAAAGCTATTTTTTGCGGACTGGCATCCAGGTCTGCGATAGTTTGATTTTTAAATTTAGTATGATACGCGTCTAAGGCGATGGAACCTTTACGGTCGTTTAACAGGAAGTTATGAATAAAATTAGCGCCAAAATTCCATGCTTTTTCCGGCTCTAACCCATAACCATAGCTGTTGGAAGGATTGAGTATCTCGTATTGACGCGAACTTACAAATACGCCTGCATTTTCGGCAAAAATATTGGCCATCCTGAATCCCGAGCCTGCTGAAAGACGAAGATTTGTTTTAGGCGTAAAATCATATTTTAAATTGACCCTTGGCGTGGTGATCCACCCGAACTCATTATGATAATCTTCGCGGATGCCTACAATGGCTGAGAACTTTTCGGGGGCGGTATAAGTGTATTCAAAAAATGCTCCCGGAACGGTTTCTGTGCGCTTGTACAGAGCTGTGTTGAATGTTTCATCATATTGCTCGTTAGAAAAACTAAGTCCTGTCCTGAACTTATGCGCCGTATTGCTGATAATAGACTGGTATATCAGGTTGGCATAAACCGATTTTTGCTTGCCCAGGTAATTCGTCAGCCCGTAATAGGAATCGTTGGTATAGCTGCCAGCCGAAAACATAACGCCGATACTTTTGTATTTATGCTGCGGAAATACATAGCCAAGCTTTCCTGTTAAGGTATACTGTTCATTGTTGATACCAACGCCGTAATGACGGGTAGTGCCGCGGTCAGTATCCTTATCATAATCCACCTGTCCGGCAGTACGCTTATCATTCAGCACTTTGATGGCCAGCTGGCCTATCCAGCCGTTATTATCCATATATTTCCAGCGATTGATCAGGTTGATCTGCCTGCCCAGCGGGATATCTAAAAACCCGTCCTTCTGCACATCGTTCTTCATCACCACCCCATTGGCATGGCTCAGCAGGCCCACACTCCATTTGCTGTTAAGCCGCTGTGCCAGGTTCAGGTTGGTTTCCATCCTTCCCATGCTGTTTACATAAGTGTTCAGTAAAAGCCTTTCCGAATTATCGGGCTTTTTTTCTTCTATATTTATCTGCCCGGCGATACTTTCATAACCATTGGCTACCGAGCCGGTTCCTTTGGTAAGCTGTATGCCTTCTATCCACGGGCCGGGAATAAACGTAAGACCGTAACTGCCTGCCAGCCCTTTTATTTCGGGAATATTTTCAGTGATAAGCTGTGTATAATTGCCTGATAAACCCAGCATTTGTATTTGTTTCATACCGGTAACGGCATCGCTGTAGCTTACATCCACAGAGGGGCTGGTTTCAAAGCTTTCAGACAGATTGCAACAGGCGGCTTTGGTGAGCTCCTCTGCTCCCAGCAGCAGCGTATTGGTAACGCTGCGGGTAGATACGCGGGTGGAACGGTTATTGGCCGTTACTACGACCTCTTTCAATTCCCCCGACTGGCCGTTTTTTAAAATAATGGTCAGCAGATCGGGGCTGGTAACGCTGATGGTATCAGGCTTAAAGCCTACATAGCTGATCACCAGGTGCGTAGGCAACTCACTTTGTATATGGAAAACGCCTGTGCTGTCTGTAACAAAATGCTCGTTGCTGTGCAGGCTTTTAATAGTAGCATTGGAAATGGGGTTGAGCTTGCCTTTGATCGTTTCTTCCAGCACTACGCCGGAAACGGTTTGAGTGAGTTTTTCTTTTGGGGCCGCCGAAAAATCTTCGCTCCTGTTGTAGTGACAGCAGGCCGGCAGCTTTGCGTAAGTGGCCTCATCTGCTTTATATGCTTCGTTATCATGACCGGCGTCGGCCAGCTTTTTTTGTAATTTATCTTTCGATGTTTTGGTGCTGTCGTATGTTACGGTAACGATATGGGTTTTAGTATCCCAGTTGGCCGAAACGACTTTATTATCTGTTAAAGTGGTCTCTATACGATGCTTGCACATTTCGCATGCGCCCAATACTTTAAAGGTTTCTGTTGTTTGATTTTTCTTTTGGGCCTGAACGTTTAAGCTAAATATCATCAGCGCCAATACCCCTATATACTTGTACATATAACTGTTTTTGTGTTTGATACGATATGCCTGAGGCATTACAGATTGCAATGGCAATATGGCCGCTTAGCCAATTTACCTTGTAAAACAACGCGGGTATCAAATACGAAAAACGCTTAAAAACACAATATTGGTGTTGGGTAAAATGGGCGGAGGCTTTTTGTAAGCAGGAGCCGGAAGGTTAGCATAAAAAATGTTCTCCCTGGCAAGGAAAGAAGGTACCGGTAATACAGCCGGCATCAGTTGCAGGGCACTGTAAAATAGTGTTGACTGTGTATTTTGATCAAGGGATATTTTGTGATTGACGGTCTTGTTTTCGCAGCAGCCATTTTTATCGCCCATGGGGCAATGATCGGCGGCTTCCTGTACATCGGTTATTGAAAGCGATACCGTTTCCAGGTTACCACAGCAATAAAAATAGTTCAGGCTTACCCCAAAACTGGCGAGGCCATATACCATTAATATTGCAAGTATGAGCACCTTTTTCACCCTGCAAAGGTAGCAGAAAGTTATCCTAAGGAGTTGTAAAATTTCTTTCTTCCTTTATAAAATTTTGGAATATGGTTTCCTTTATTTAGGCTTGACAAGCGGGCAGGGGTGTATAAACCTTTCTGCATAAAAAGTCGCCGAAAGCGACAGAGGAATATCTCGCTTCGAACAGCGGCGGTGTTTAATATCAGATCGTTCGGCTAAATTTATTGCTCTAATACATTTTTGAGGTTGTCCAGGTTCTTTTGCAGATCGCCGCCTACCATTGAACCCATGCAAAGGTTCATCAGGTTGAACGGGTATGGGCTGGAGCCGTAAAAGCCCCACTGCACTTTCGTTTTACCTGCGTCAACCGGAGTGGTGATGATTGCCGACTGGTTAGTGCCTTCCATGGGTTCTTTAAATCGTAGTTCAATGTCTACCCTTTTGTTCTCTTCAATAGCTTTTATTTCCTGTTCGCCTTTACCCACATCTTTATTGCCTTCCCATGCGTAAACAAAACCCGGAGTGCCATCGGTACCCGAATAGCTTTTTTTCATATTAGGATCTAACTGGTTCCACACGCTGAAATTGTCCTGATTTTTAATATATTTTACATAATTAAAGACCTCAGCAATGGGTTTATTAATTACGACTTCCCTGGTAATGGAAAAATCTTTTTTTACAAATAGTGCCACGATTAGCAATAACACGATAACCGCCACTATGGCTAATAATATTTTTTTTAAGATTCTCATGACAAACAAAATTTAGGTGATAAAAAATTCCGGCCATTAAAAGTAGTAAAGTTGCCGGTGAGGATAGCTTGTCATTTGGCAAGAATTTTACCCTGTTTCATATTCGCGAGCACAATCGGCGCAACGGTACATTTTGTCTGCAGGCAAAGCAGTTGCTGCGTTTAAAACAATACTGGCTATAGCGCCCAATATGCTGCCGTCCCTGCGCGGAGTGCTGACCTTTTCAATATTTCCGGAACCACAATAGGGACAGAGATGTTCATCATTGGTTACCGGCTTATCTTCATTTATTAAAGTCAGAGCCCTTTCTAATTGGGGTTCGGCCACCATAAGCTTAATGCCACCTGCCGCGAAAGTAGAACCGGGATAAATGCTTATGGTATGTTCATCCTTCAGCCAGCAGTTGATATTTTCCTCCTGCAGGCGCCCTAAGGTGAGGTGTGCATTAATATAGTTATCGAATACCGCGGCAATCACAAAGTTCATTTTTTAAAGTTATATCATTTTCTTTAACGACGAAAAGTGGAGGCTATATAAGGAGGCAGAAATCTTTCGGGGTTTAAAATAAAAACCGGTTTCTGCAATCAACAGAAACCGGCTGTATTGTAAATAATTCCTGTTGGAATATCGTTATTCGAAATTATCTGTAAAGAATATTCCTGCAGGAAAGTGGGTATAGTTCCGGTAATCGGCGCTTAACTTAGTTCCGTTGGTAAAATTGAAAACACTGATTTTGTTGATTAAATAATCACCGTAACCCTTTATGGTATTCAGATATACTTCACCGGTAACCGGGTGTACAGCTATGGTATTATAAACAATGTTGGCATCGGTTACCATTGTTTTTGCATCAACTAGGAACTCGGTAGTGCCTGTGCTAAACACGTGGCGGTAAATTTTGGTGCCTAAATTGCTGAAATAAAGCGTATCACTTTTGGCGGTAATACCTGGGGTAGCTGCAAAACCACCATTGCCCACGTTTCCGGTAGTAATATCATTAGCTTTGATCAAAGAGTAATCGCGATAATTGATTTTTGATATTTTATTAGGCGAGCCGGTCGTGGACACCCAGATGTTCCCGTCATCGGCTTTTACAACGCCGGTTACCGATGCCTTCATGTCTATTGCATAAGAAATGGTGTCCTTATCTGCCTCCACCACATAAATTTTGCTTCCCGCAGGAGCAAACACTTTATTGTTAGATACGGCCATAGTGCTTTTAGCAGCAGACCTCGAGCCCTTTATAAAGGTTAATGCTTTAGTAGTGGTATTGAAGCGATACAACCCTGCATTATCGCGCAGTATTACATTTTGCTCGTTTAAAACAGCTACATGCGTAGGCCAGCTAAGGGCACTTAGCTCGTTATTGTAACCCGCTTCTTTTTTTAACGTTTCGGCGTTGGCCACTACCAGCATCCCGTCATTTTCAAAACCGGTACCTACCGCATTTGTTTTACCATTCTGGGAGAGGATGTATATCTTCCCGTTATAGATAAACAGATCCTGTGTTACATTGCCAAGAGATGAGCCGTTGATCCTGAAATAAGCGCTGTCTGTAACTTTACCTTTCGGGCTGATAAAAATCAGCGATCCGTTTTCGGTGGTCATATTGCCCTCATTCAAAACAAATGTGCCGTATTTGTATTTGCCGTAAACAGTAATAGTTACCTGTGCAGCAGATTGTTTATCCTGATGGGTTGCTGTAAGCGAAATATTATGTGTGCCCATATCGGAAGACACAAATTTGAATACAGAATCTGTAACGCCCAAGGCCTTACCGTCCACCGACCAGGTGTAAGCAGCACCTTCGCTTACTTTCGCTTTAAAGTACAAGGTATCTTCCTGTGCTACCGCTGTTTCGGCCAACAGGTTTTCTATTGCCACGCGCGGCGATTCCGCAGGGGGCTGCACAATAGTATCTTCTTTTGAACAGGATATGATGATCACTGCTAACAATGCGCTGAGCGCTACAATTTTTCTCTTCATAAATTTTGATTCTTTGTTTGATAATGGTTAATAGCTCATGGAATCACGCACTATGAACCATGATCTGATTATTTATTTGTTGCTATTTTTACGCCCAGTAAATGCAGGTCTTCGCCGCGGCCTACTTCGGTAGAAGCTTCTCCTAACCAGCCGTTCTCCTGGTCTACGCCATTATATACTTTTACGAAGTCGATACCTGGCAGGGTTACTTTGTTGCCGTCTTTGTCAATAGCCCAGTCAATATCAATGCCTGTATTATCATGCGTATTGGCATAATTATCTACATATCCGTAGCTGAACGCATACAGCACATAATAGCGGCCCTGCCCGCTTTCATCAATACCGTTTCTGGCGAGGCGGATTCCTTTGTAAACAATCTTATCATCTTTTATCCACGCGGGGTAATACGATTGGCGATGATATACGTTTTTTATTTTGTAACCATTCTGCCCTTGGTTATCTGTCCACCGGATGTAATTGGTGATGGTTGCAAAACTGCCCGGGTTATCCGGCTCCCCGGCCTGTTCGGGGGTTTCGTGTGCGGGTTTATAATAAGTCATTTCATAATTGCGGAACGTACGTACATCCTTGCCATTACTGACGGCCATACTATACCATGGTTCATTTTCTGCCGTAAAATTACCGCTGCCTTTTATTTCGTACCATTCATCATCATCAGGCTTGCCGTTTTTGTTTTTATCATAAGCTACCATAATGATGCCCGGCTCGCAGCTGCCACCAAAGGGCGCATCCGGGTTGGGGTTGCTGGCAGCTGCGAAAGCATTTCCCAAAATACGGAAATCACGCCTGCCCGCTACGTTTACAATGGTATGGTCAAAGCCGAAAACCACATAGCCTCCCCAGCCACCGAGAGAAACCATAGATGCGTTTTCACCTTTCAGGGATTGGCCAGCTTTCTTGACCATATCCTCATGCGTATCACCTTCAGCATAACGGGGCAACTCATTCACAAACTGCCCGGGTGCAGGCAGAAAATCAAGCACCTGGGTGATATACGGTGTCCGGGTTGTCATATCCTGTTGCACGGAAATGATCATCGTATCGGCTATATTGCCTGAAGATATCTTTACCTGGTAGGCTCCTTTGTCTGCCGAAATAAACAGGGGAGTTTGTGTATCGGTATCCGTCAAACGGTATAATTCGGACGGAGCGGACAATACCTCCCATTTTATATCGCTCCTACCGGCAAATTTCAGCGAAGGTTTCAATGGCAACACCGCATAAGGTGTGGTGGATACATTAATGAACCTTCCTGTTGTTATTGTAATGATTTGCTGAACAAAATTACTCCTATTGTAAGCCCTTACAATAATATTGAACGTTCCTAGTTCAGCAGGCGCCCTGAAAGTATATTGTGCCGTATTGGCTACCCGTTGTCCATCCAGCAGCCATACCACGGAATCCACCCGGTTTTCTACCTGTGGCGACAATACCAGTTCATCCCTTACTATCAGGTAATATTGCTGATCTAATCCCGAAATAACTGGAGCTGTTTCAGGGAGTTCTGCATCTTTTTTGCCACAGTTTGCGGCCAAAAGTGCCAGACTTATAGTGTATAGTAAAATCCTGTTTATATTTTTCATCTCTTTATTTTAGTATGTTATAATTATCTCTTTAAGTATGTTCATTTCACTGTTGGTTTCTTATTCAGTCCGCCATTAGCGAAATCATTATTCACTACTCACTATTGTGATTATTATCCCATTAATACACGGGAACCAATGCAAAATGTCCGGGGATATTTCCCGCCACCACGCTCCATTTCTTTTTACCGTTTTTGTCGAAGCAATACACCACACCGGGCGTTACATAGTTCCCCGCATCGGTAATGTAGATATCCTTTGTTTCGGGATGTACCATAATGCCGTAAGGCTTTTCTATTTCTTTATCGGTACCGTCGGTAATAATGTTCCTGCTCATTATTTCATGCGTTCGGGTGTCCACCATGCTGTAAGAAATGGTCCAGTTGTTGGTAATGTAGCTCCATTCCGTACCGTACACAAACAACAGGTCGTCGTCTATCCAGTAATTGGATGCGGCAATAGGAATACTATCCGTTACTGTTTCTTTCTCCCGGTCGATAAAGTACAGGCGCGATGGCAGTCCTTTATAATCGCCGCGTGAGCTTACCCACAGGTTACCGCGTTTATCAGCTTTTATACGCTCCAGGTTGTACGCCACATCAATACGCTTTTCTTCTTTGAACGTTGCTATATCAATTACGGAAACGGTGCGTTCATATCCTTTTGTATCGCTTGCACCCATATAACCACCCGAATTGGCCACATAAATTTTTCCATCTATTATTTCCAGTTCATCAGGCTGAAAGCCTACCAGGCAGGTGTCTGCCACTTGCAGGGTAAAGGTGTTGATTTTGAGCACATACCCAAGCTGTTTGTAATCGGGGTCAATAATTACCGGCCCCGCATACGAAGTAACATAGGCATAGCCCTGGTGAAACTTAATGAAGCGGCAGTTGGGAATATTGATTTGACCGATGCGTTTGGCCGTTTCTGCATCCATTACCTCTATTTTGTTTGAGGTATTGATGACGGCATACAGCTTTCCGCCGTATATCCCTATGTCGTTGCCCACATCGCCCAGTTCCTTGGGCACGTGCGGGTTTACTTCGGCATAGATGTTTTTTTTATAGATGGCCGTACGGAAATCGTAGAAATCGAGGGTGGCTTTATTGCTGCCCATATTGCCCTCGTTAAGCAGGTAAAATCCTTTGTAGCCTTTGATAATACCAGGATTGCCAACGACAATATCTTCCGAAAGCACCATTTCCACATCCCTGCGGCAGGCGCTCATCACCGTTATTAAAGCGATGATGTAATAAACGAAGAACGTATTTTGTTTCATTATCCTCATAATTCTACGGTTAATGAAAGTTTATAATTGCGTTTCGGCATGGGATAGTTCAGCACCACTTCATAGTCCTGGCCAAGCAGGTTGTTCACTTCGGCACCTATGCGTATACCTGTTTTTCTGTATTTCAGGGTTTTTATAACCGTCATATCATGGGTGTACCAGGGTTGCTCATACTCCATAGGTATATTTGCGGAAGAATGATAGCGCTCACCCACATAAATAAAGCTGTAATTGAGCATCCAGCTTTTGTACGACAGCCCGGTTATGAGCGAGCCGCTGTGCCAGGGGATATAGGCTATTTGTCCTCCCCAGGTGGTTTTTTGCAATATTTCACTTGCCCGTGGCGTAAAGTCCTGCGCCTTCTGATAGGTGTAGGTGAGTTTTATATTGAGCAACACATTTTTAACGATTTCCGAAAGCGCTGATGCCGCCACGTCCATACCTCTTATTTCCACATAGCCGAGGTTCATCATCATCCACCGGTATTGCCCGCTACCTTTAGGCACGGCTATGATCTTATTCGTTACCTCGTTGTAATAGGCATCTGCCTGAAGGCTCCATTGTTTGAGGACCGCTTTTTCACAGCTTTTGCTGTATTGAAAGCCCAGGTCATATTGATGGGTAAATTCGGGTTTCAGGTTGCTATTGCCGATATCGGTATAATACAGGTCGTTGAATGTGGGCATCCTGAAAATGTATTTATAAAAAGCCCGGATGTTGAAATCCCTGTTTGTAAACGGCTTGTACGATACGAACAAAGCAGGAGTAAGCTCTTTTTTATCGGGAGCCACTCTTACAGAATCATCGGCAGCGGTATTGCCGGAGTATATCCTTTCATGCACAAGGGTGGCCAGCAGGCTTCCCTGTATTTTTACTTTTCCCAATTCGGCCGCGGTAGCGAGGGCGATTAAAGAAGTCAGCCGCCGGGGAAAGACAAAGCCATCCATATTTGAAGTGAGCGTATTGTATTGTACATCGGCGGAAAGCGAAGCATCCCATTGCCGGGTAATGCTGTATTTGTTAGCTACTGAAATATACCATTCCTGCTGACGGAAGGTGTTGTCAATAAGTTTGAGCGTGGTATCGGGATTG
Organism: Niabella aquatica; assembly: GCF_054779315.1. Classification (NCBI taxonomy): domain Bacteria; kingdom Pseudomonadati; phylum Bacteroidota; class Chitinophagia; order Chitinophagales; family Chitinophagaceae; genus Niabella; species Niabella aquatica. Next base: position 193,497 of record NZ_BAAGYM010000008.1, on the reverse strand, counting down.
AGGTAGCGCATGTAATCGTTGGCATATTTCCCGCTTACCAGCAGCTCGTATCCCGTTGTTACCGCTTTTTGCCAGGAACCTTGCAGGAAAAAGTTCCTGTCCCATTGCCGTTGTGCATTTTGGAATTTATTGCTGATGATGGCTCCTGGGATGCCACGTTCAGAATCGTAAAAATAGGTTTTCAGTTTCCAGTTTCCCTGTGGTACCAGGCCGTATAGCCCTCCCTCGAAGCGCGTTGCGCGGATATCTCCGTTTTGCCTGGTAGCAGATGTATCATACATAACATCATGTGTGCCGGGAAAAACACGCCTGTAACGGAACCTGTATTTACCAGATGAACTGATCAGCTCCCCGTTCGCTGAGGCGCTCAGCTTATCGTTAATTTTATGCTCGTACAACAGGGAGGGATTGACCAGCCCGAAAGAACCTGTTTTAAAAACCCCTTTGAAATGGGCTTTTTTGCTGGAATCAAAGACCGGTTTCCTGCTTTTGATATAAATGCTGCCGGAAGAGCCGAAGTCCCGGGCGGGCTGAAAAATCTCGCTTTTCTGTCCGTTGTACAACGAAATGGATTCAATATTATCCATCGAAAATTTGCCGAGGTCTATTTGTCCGTTCTGTGCATTGCCCAGCTGTATGCCATCGTAAAAAACGCCCATGTGGTTGGTGCCCATGCTGCGGATATTCACCGTTTTCAAACCTCCTATGCCTCCGTAATCTTTTACCTGTACTCCGGCAAAATAGCGTATGGCATCTGCTACTGAAAAGCTGTTGAGTCTCTTAAGGTCTTCGCCGGTCAGTCTTTGAGAAGGGATTACCTCTTTATAGCTGCTTTGCGAAACGGTGACGCCGGGCAGCACTTTCGCGCTGCCATCACGCACAACTAAGCTGTCGCGCTCATTTTGCTGTGCGCGCAGGTGAAATGCAATGAATATTAAAAGCGTCGCTGTTAACGCTTTTTTTATACCAGGAACAGGCATTAACTATTTGATTAAATGAATCAAACAGCTTTGCGAACGATTGAAGACAAATATGTTGCTAATAAAGCATTTGCATTCAAGCTTTGGTCCACGAAAGCTTAAAATATATCTGCTTTGGCAGGTCTCCTGACTTGTTCCCATTTTGAGCAGCCTTCCCGTTTCGCCCGGCGAAATAGTGGCTAAGAAATGTCAAAATGCTGGTTAGAACTTACAGTAGCGGGTCTGTTCAGGATTCGCACCTGATTCCCTTTTAATCAATAGCGCTTAGGATAAGCCTATTGAACCAATGCGGCGCAAAAGTAGGGCTAATTTTTGAAACCTTAAAGAGGTGCAAATGGCAAAGCAAACAAATACAATCATTAGGGGATGAAAGCAGAGATCAAGGGAGCTAAAACTGCTAAAATTTGATATTACCCCTGATCGTATTCATAATGGCATTCACTCCATTCCAGGTAGCAAAATACATTTGATTGGTTGCAAATGAAGGCTGGAACTGCTGCTCTATAATACCTGCTGTTTCTGCAGGGCTCAGCAGTTTGCTTACAAAAGTTCCGTAATCAATTTGCACCAGCTTTAGTTGTTTGCTGATACTGATAACCATACAGTTATTGCTGTTATTGTGTATTGCAGCCCAGCTCTTTAACAGTTCTTTGTTGTTATCGGCAACATTGGCAGCATCCATAGAGGGATTATTGACAGTAGTTATTTTAATAGCAATAAGATTACTTTTTTCAAAAACCTGCAATAGGGAGTCGAGGGTTTTTGCTTCCTTATCTGAAAATATATGTTCATCATCTGCAACAAAACTAACTCCTGCCGGTGTTGATTTATGCTGTGCCGGGAACACTATTGCGGTGTGCTGTTTTGCTGTACCGGTGGTTTGTTTGGTCGAACTGCAGGAGGTTAAAGCAATAACGAAGCTCAATAAAAGAACAGGGGAAAAGGATACCAGTTTATTCATGATATAATTCCAATTTTGTCAGCCGCAAAGATGTGACAAAAAAAGCTAAAGCTTTTACAAAGTTTGCAGTTAATACTTCGTTATGGGGGCTGTTATTATATAAAAAGCTCCGGTTTCCGGAGCTTTTTAAACAATATATTAAAATATGTTACTGATTCAGCATCAGCGGCATTACCAGCATCAGCAATTCTTCGCTTTCATCCTGTTCTACCGGCTTTATAAGGCCCGCTTTTGTTGGCGTGCTCAGTTCCAGGTACACTTCTTCGCTTTGGGTGCTGTTGAGCATTTCTATTAAAAATTTGGCATTAAAAGCTATTTGCAGATCTTCTCCATTATACTGGCATTTCATGCGTTCGTTACCTTCAAAGCTAAAATCAACGTCCTGTGCTGCCAGTTGCAATTCACTGCCGCTGATCGTTAAAGCCACCTGGTAGGTACTTTTATTGCTGAACACACTTACCCGCCGTAAGGCGCCTAAAAATTCCAGCCTGTTAACCGTAAGGCGGTAAGGATTTTCTGTTGGAATCACTACCCTGTAATCAGGAAAACGCGCATCAATTAAGCGACAACTTAAACGGGTAGTACCATGTGTTACGAAGAAATGATTACTGTTGTAATTTAAAGTTATTGCATCGTCATTGTCGGGCAATGCTGATTTTAACAGGTTTAAAGGTTTGCGCGGAACAATAAAATTATCGGTACCACCTGCCTGTGCGTCATTACGTTTGTAGCGTACCAGCCTGTGTGCATCCGTTGCTACAAACTGAATACCATCTTTGCTGAGCTCAAAGAAAACTCCTGTCATCGCCGGCCGCAGGTCATCGGTGCTGGTGGCAAACAATGTTTTATTGATAGCGGTTACCAATGCAGAAGAAGTCATTATAAATGAAGTGGTATCGTCTGCTGCGGGCTCTTTGGGAAAGTTGTCGGGGTTTTCGCCCATTACTTTATACTTACCGCTATCGCTGGTAATTTCTACGCCGAAATTTTTATCTATATTAAACGTAAGTGGCTGATCGGGAATGTTTTTTAAAGAATCGATCAATATTTTTCCGGGAATGCAGACGCGGCCGCTGTCTTTTGCTTCAATATCCATTTCGGTTCTCATTACCGTTTCGAGATCTGTAGCAACAATGGTAAGCCTGTTGGCTTCAATTTCAAAAAGAAAATCTTCTAATATGGGCAATACAGTATTCGCGTTAATAACGCCCGACAGGTTTTGCAGTTGTTTAAGCAAAGCGTTTGATGATGCTATAAATTTCATCTAAGTAAAAATTTTATTTTCCTGGCCCCCGTGCCGGAGGTGCAGCGAAACTACTATAAAAAAGAATGAGCGCAATATAAATTATTTATAATTAAACGCACGATACTATCGTCCTGCCTATGGCAGCCGTAAGAAACATCCGGCCCGTTTTAAGGACGCTTATTTATCAGGTTGGATTTCTTTTTCAGAGGAAAGGGAAATATGGTAAGTTTTACCAACTTTTGTATCTTTCCCAGCTCTATAAAAAACAAAGCAGGAATGTTTAACAAGATTATCCATCTTATAAAAGGGAAAAGGGATCCGGCTGCCGAAGCAGTGCGCATTCCTTTTGGCCGGTATTCTGATAATAATAAATCTGTCGCTAAAGGAAATCGCTGGACAGAGGCAGACAACCTGTTTAAGGAGCGCAAATATATAGACTCTATTAATGCTTTTTTCGATTATCTGAAAGATGAAGAAACCCATAATGTAATCTTTTCAGGCAGCCAGGAGCGGTTTGATTTTGAGCTTTTCCAGGGGTCGAAAGTGGTAAGGGGGAAAATAGAGGGCGGTACGCTTACCGCTGAAGTGAAACTGGCAAAAATGAGGCAACCTTCTGTACCGGTTATGCGCCGCCTGCTGGAAATGAATTTCGGGTTGTACTATAGCCGGTATGCCCTTGATAAGGAAGATCTTTGTATGCGGTTTGATACAAATATCGAAACAGCTAATCCGAGTAAGCTCTATTACGGGTTGAAAGAGCTGGCCATAAAAAGCGATAAGCAGGATGATTTGCTGGTGCAGGACTTTTCTTTCCTGCAGCCGGTTGATAAAGATCATGTATCCGAAATCCCCGAAGCAGAAAGACAGGTGAAATATGAGGCCATACAAAGCTGGATCTCCGAAACACTTGATAAAATTGCTTCGGTAGATGCTGATAAGTTTTCAGGAGGCATCTGTTATTTGCTGCTGGCCCTGGTATATCGCATTGATTTTTTAATTGCTCCCGAAGGACAGCTGCTGAATGACCTGGAAAAAATATCGGGGATCTATTTTAAAAAGGACGAGCGCCAGATGGTGGAAAAAAACCGGGATATGATCGAGGAGTTTAAAAAGCTGCGCGACAAACCCAGAGAAGAGGTGTTTCAAAACCTGTTCCGCTCTAAATATACGTTCTCTATTGTAACCCCCCAACCTCATAAAACGATGGCAGAAGCCATAAACGAGGCCAACAACAATATGCTTTGGTACCGGGATAATAACCATGAGTACTTTGCTAATAAAATAATGGAGTACGGGCTTACCTATTGCCAGTATTCTTACAGCCTGCCCAGGCCGGTGACGCAGCTGATTGAGATTTTTATGCAGGTGAATTATCCCGAATATTTTAAAACCCTGGGTTATACGAAGGCTTTGTATATGCCGGTAGCTAATAAATTTGACCAGGAGTTGATTGCAGCACGTATCCGTCAGATCCAGAACCAATGGAGGCAAAAATATCCGTTAATGAACTTTAATGTGACCCAGCTTTCTTTTACCTCCCTGTCAAAATTCAACTATAGCTTTACCAGCCAAATAGAGCTGCTGAATATGAACATGGAATAGTATTGAATGAGAAAAATTAAATGTAAACCAGGAATTAGCAGAAATGAACTCAAAAGATATCATCAATCTTTATCAGAACGCTGTCATACAAATCGCTACGCAAACAGGCACCGGTACCGGCTTTTACCTGAAAGGGTATAACCTTATAGTTACCAATGATCATGTTGTGGCTGGTAACCCTGAAGTAACTATTGCCGGTAAGAGCTTCGAAAAGACGTTGTCCCGCGTATGGTACACCGATGCGCAGCACGACCTGGCCTTCCTGGAACCGCCGGCCGAAGCTGATCTGCCCGAAGTGAAGCTGGGTAACTATGAAGCTATGAAAGATGGCGATAATGTTATTGCTATCGGCCATCCCTATGGCCTTAATTACAGCGCCACACAGGGGGTTATTTCTAAGGTAGACAGGATACGCGACGGCGAAAAATATATACAAATAGATGCGGCTATTAACCCTGGCAACAGTGGCGGGCCTTTGGTGGATTATAACGGCGATGTGATAGGAGTTAATTCTTTTATCATAAAAGGGGGCGATAACCTGGGTTTTGCGTTGCCGGTAAGTACCTTACAGGAGGCGCTGGACCTGTATGCTCCTCATAAAGGCCATGCTGCTACGCGCTGCTCCAACTGCGATTACCTGGTAACGGCTCAAACCATTGATAATGATAAATACTGCCCCAGCTGCGGTTCCGAAGTAAAGCTGCCCCAGGTTCCCGAAAAAGAAGTAGAGCTGATGGGCGTGGCAAAGCTGATAGAAGATATTTTGCGCGAGCTGGGTAAAGATGTGCGACTGGCGCGCGACGGGGCTAATATGTGGAGCGTAAAAGCAGGCTCAGCCAAAGTGAAGATCAGCTATAATCCCGATAACTATTTTGTGGCGGGCGATGCGTATTTGTGCCAGATGCCTGCCGATGCGCAAAAAATCAAACCTTTGTACGAGTTTTTGTTGCAGGAAAATAATAAGCCCAGCGGCCTGGTGCTGAGCTGCGTTAAAAACAATATTGTGCTCAGCCGTCTTATTTACGATTTAGATATGACGCGCGAAAGCGGTGTGGAAGAATTTAAGAACCTGTTTGAAAAAGCAGATCATTACGATGATTACCTGAAAGAAAAATTCGGATGCCTGGCAAGGCTGGAAGAGATGTGATTGCTTTATGACGCGCCTTTGCTTATCACTATTGTGTTATCGCATTGTGCAATAACGTGAAGGATAACTTTTGATAAATGAACCATTCCGATCAGCAGTTAACAAAAGAGCAGGCTTTACAAAAGATGCGGCAGTACTGCGCTTATAGTGAAAGGTGCCATAACGATGTAGTAAGCAAACTCTATAATCTTGGCGTTTGGAAAAAAGATCATGATGAAATAATAGCCACTTTAATTGAAGAAAATTATTTGAACGAAGAACGGTTTGCCAAAGCTTTTACAGGCGGGCACTTCAGAACAAAACATTGGGGACGCAACAAAATAATAGCAGCATTAAAACAGAAAGCAATAAGCGCTTATTGTATTAAAAAAGGAATGCAGGAAATAGATGAAGCTGATTATAACGCCGCTTTGGAAAAGCTGTTCCATGATAAATGGCAAAGCCTCAAAGGCACACAAAACCGTTTTGCCAGGATGAAAAAAACATCCGATTTTTTATTGCAAAAAGGATATGAAGCTCATTTAATAAACCCGTTGTTCAATAAAGTATAGTGTTAAGTCGAGTATGTTTTGTAGGGGTGAGGCATTAATAATCTCAAATTATGTTCTTTGAAATGACAAGTTTTCTTTTTCCACTTTTTTCCCCGAACGCTTTCGGGGCCAAAAAGATGAAGGGCAACCGGGAATTGTCGCAAGCTATTTCCGGTGGGAATTACTATCTGCGGTGTGCCTGGCAAATCGTCAATGAATACCCGTCTGACCAGACAGGCAGGTTTGCTTACGCCTGGTTTTATTTTCCGCGTTGGGGACGGCCTTGAAACAAAAGTGGAAAAACATGAATTATAGAAATTTGACTATTTTATACTTAAACCGCTTGTCATTAACGGCTTGTCGAACCGGCCTTCGACAGCACTTTTTGCATCGGGCAACAGACAATATTTACTGACATATCAATAGTTTGATAATATAATGAAGGACCAGCTTACAATAACACTTATTCAAACCCAGCTATTTTGGGAAGACAAACCGGCCAACCTGCAAATGCTCGAAGACAAGATCAGCAGCATTTCCCAAAGAACCGAAGTTATAGTGTTGCCCGAGATGTTTTCAACCGGGTTCACGATGAATGCAAAAGGAATGGCCGAAACCATGGATGGGCCTTCGGTTGAATGGATGAAAAAGATTGCCGCACAAAAAAAAGTGGTTTTAACTGGCAGCCTCATCATTAAAGAACAGGACGAAGAGGGGGTTGATGCTTACTTTAACAGGTTGATCTGGATGTTGCCAAACGGCCGGTATGGCATATATGATAAGCGGCATTTATTTGACTATGCGTGCGAGGGCGATCATTACACCGCGGGAGAAAAAAGGTTGATCGCCTCAGTCAACGACTGGAAAATAAACCTTCAGGTATGTTATGACCTGCGTTTCCCTGTGTGGGCAAGACAAACACCCCCCCACCATTTGGAGAGGGGGACAGGGAGTGAGATTGGATACGATGTACTGATGTATGTGGCTAACTGGCCGGAACGCCGCAGCCATGCCTGGAAAACCTTATTGCAGGCACGGGCTATTGAGAACCAGTGTTATGTAATTGGCGTTAACCGGGTGGGCAATGATGGCAATACTATTTATCATAGTGGCGACAGTATGGTGATAGATCCGCTGGGAGAAGTGCTATATCATAAAAAGGATGAGGAAGATATTTACACCATTACCTTAGACAAACGCCATTTGAATACAGTTCGCGAACAGTTTCCTTTTTTGAAAGATGCAGATGATTTCAAAATATTTTGATACCTAATTTTCTTATGTATTGGTAAATTATGTATCTTTACGATACATGAATAAGTCCGGATTATATAAAGGCTGCCTGGAGCCGATTCTTTTAAAGTTATTAGATGAGCAGGGCCGCATGTATGGCTATGAAATTACCCAAAAGGTAAAAGAACTAACCGCGGGTGAACTGACCATTACCGAAGGGGCGTTGTACCCGTTGCTGCACCGGCTGGAGGCAGAGGGTGTGCTGGAAGTGGAAATGGAAAACATAGGCAACCGTATAAGGAAATATTACAGTCTTACCAAAGCGGGTAAAAAAGAAAAATCAAGGGCTTTAGCAGAATTAGAAAGCTTTAAAAATACACTGCAGTTATTGTTAAACCCCAAGCTTGCTTAAGATGCTGACCATCGGGCAAATACAGGAATTAGAAGACCTTTGTTATGCAGAAGGGATCTATTTCTATGATGTGCGCATGGAGATGACGGATCACCTGGCGCAGGGTATTGAGCAGAAAATAGCAGAACGGCCGGGTTTAACTTTTGACGAAGCGATGAGAGAAGCAGCACAGTCATTAGGAGTGTACGGGTTTCATAAAATTGCTGGTGAAAAAGAGGCCCTGATAGCAAAGGCATTAAGAAAAAGGCAGCGTATATTATTTTGGGAATATTTTACCCTGCCTAAGCTCCTCGGGTCCTGTCTTTTGTTTTTAACCCTTGCCTCCCCGTATTTATTGTTTAAAACATCTGTTGATTTAAATATAAAAATAAATATGATCGGGTCTGCTGCTTTTATAACTTCAGCCGGGCTATATACTCTTTTTACATTTATCAGGCCGGGGCAGCAACTGATCTCACTTCCGCCTCTGTCCCGCTTTAATTGGTTAATACTATGGGTTTCGCTCATTAATGGTACAAATCTCCTGAGAGACCATAAAAATGAAGGTTGGTTTAATTCGACCTGGTTTGTGATGGTTTTCTCGTTTATGATGACTATATCAATACTATTTGCCCTGGCCTGGATGAGTACTTATAATAAGGCATATAAAGAGGCCCGTAAAAATTATCCCTTAGCTTTTGAAAAATAAAACGCTTATGCTTACGGAAGAACAAATACAATACCTGTACAAATTCTGTGAGAAAAAAGGCGTTCGCTATTATGACCTTCAAACAGAATTAGTAGACCACCTTAGCGAAGCTATTGAAGCGAAGATAGCAGCCAATGCTGCATTAAGTTTTGACGAGGCGCTGATGAGCGTATATAAAGGTTTTGGCATAACCGGTTTTTCGCGTGTAATAGCTGAAAGAGAAACTGCATTGACAAAAAGCTACAACAGGGCACGGTGGCGGTATTTTAAAGATTTTTTTACTTATCCGAAAATAGCTGTTTCGCTGCTGCTGTTCTTTCTTTTAAACGCGCCTGTTTTTATTTTTAAAATTTCCAGCCTTAAATCATATCACCTGGGGATAGTGCTTATTGCAGTTCTTTTCGGTTTGTTGCTTTGGGCATCTACATTAAGAGCATTTAAAAAACCTGCAAGAAAGCTAATGGTTTTGAAACGCTATGGAGCGGGTTTTGGCATATTCGGCGCTATGCTTCAGGTTCCTAATTTGTATTATTTGGTTTTAAGAGGCTGGGATATCAATATAAACAATCTAAAGGTGCATATTGCTGTATCTTGTTTTGCCGTATTATTGATATTAGTGAGCCTTGCCGAATACTATGCTTATGCAAACGCGTACCGGGAGGTAAAAAAACGATATCCGCAGGCGTTTACAGGTAGTTAGGGTTTGCTTTTTATCAGCTTCTTTACTTTATCCATTTTATAGTCCCTACCCATTCGTATCGCTTCTAGGTTCGTTCCTGCATAAATGTCGGGCTGTACACCCCGCCCGTCATGGGGAAGGCTTTTATTCATTACATACCGGAATAAAGGAAATCTTAGGCGCACTGCAGTTTCGGGCAGCGTAGCCATAGGTATTTGCCAGGCGCTGTTGCCATAAGCCGCTCCACCTGAAGGCTCTCCAACAATAGTTACATGAGGCTGACCTTTTAAAATACCCAATACCATAGTGCTTGCCGAATAACTGCGCCCACCGCTCAGCAGGTACACCTGCCCGTTAAAATGGTTGTGCTTTTTAGGTTTGAAGAGATGCCGCTCGAAATACCGGAAATGCCGTCTGCCGTTTTTGTTGTTGGTATTGGCCCGAATAAAGAGGTTGACCCAAAAACTATTATGGATGTATGGGTTGTATTTCAGCTTTGCTGCGGTAGCATATAGAGAATCTCCTGCTTTATAATTTTTGTCCGTAAGCCTCCTGAGGAGGTAATTGGCATTATCTACCCTTCCCCCACCATTTAAACGCAGGTCAATAATAAGATTTTTGATCTGCTCCTTTTTCAGCGTACTGAAAGATCTGCGGAAAAATCTTTTGAGCTGTAATTGCCCAGAAAAACTGTTCAGTTGCATTATTGCATAGCCACTATCTATATTTATTTTCAATTGCCTGGCGTTTTTCAGGCGTTCGGCTTTGGATATTTTTTTCTTTTTTGCGATGGCTTTTTGCTGCTTTGCAGAAAGGCTGTCTGTTTTAACCGGTAAAGGCTTTAACACTACCTGCTTTTTATAACCGGCGGAATCGGTATAGCGGATGTCAAACTGTTTTTTTGCCAGCCATATAAAGCAGTGTACAGGGAACCGAAATAAGTACCGCTGCTGAGTAGCTGGTTCTTTGCAACAAGGTTCCCTCCGTCAGCAGGCATAAAGCGGTACATGGTGTCTAAAAGATATTTTACAGAACGCCCGTTGATGGAATCAATTCTATCACCACGACGAATGGAAGCGTTTTTATAGATGCCCGAAATAAAAGCCGCAGAATCGTTCCACACTTTTACGCTAATGGGAAATGTAGTTTTACCTTTTACAGTATCACTGTATTTTTCATAATATTTTGACACCATTACAGAAGTATGCCCGCATTCAATCCTGGCTACTGCCAGCGCTAATATTTTTCTAAACTCATATTCAGTTAAGCTGTCTTTCAACATTTGCCTGCCTGCATTGAAAGTACTGTCCATAGCTGGTTTAGGAGTGTACCAGTACAGGCCTGGGTGCCGCGCTTCCAAAATGCTTTGAAACAGGCTGTAGTCTCGTTGCAATTGTGCAGCACTGTATTTTTTATGGGGATTGAAGGCCTGTTTTGAAGTGGAACAGGAGCATATTAAAAAAAGCAAAAAAACGAACAGTAATAACGGGCGCTGCACATAATTGTGGGTGCTGCTATTTCTATAAAAAATATTCTTTAAACACATTCAGTTCAGAACAAATCTATTTCAGCGGGTTCCAGCCCTGTGCTGTTATTTTATGCCGCCCTCCTCCTTTGGTAATAATGGTACTGCCTTCCTCCGGCTCTGCCATATAGCCTATAACGCTTATCTGCGGGTTGTCTTTGATTTTATCGTAATCGTTTTGCGTTACTGTAAAAAGTAATTCATAGTCTTCGCCGCCACTCAGCGCGCACGCCGTGGGGTCTATCTCAAATTTAAAGGCTGCTAAACGGGTTTCTTCGGCTATGGGTATTTTCTCTTCGTACAATACACAACCCATGTTGCTTTGCTTACAGATGTGTAATATTTCGGAGCTTAGCCCGTCGCTTATATCCATCATAGCAGTAGGAATAATTTCCTGTGCGGCAAAGAAATCAATGATATCTTTCCTGGCTTCGGGTTTCAACAGGCGACCGATCACATAGGTTTCCTGTTCCAGGTCGGGCTGTACGCCCGGGCTTTCGAGAAAAATTTTCTTTTCCCTTTCGAGGAACAGAAGGCCTATATAGGCGGCGCCCAGGTCTCCGGAAACGCAGAGCAGATCTCCTTTTTGAGCGGTACTGCGTTTAACAAATTTATCTGGTGTTACTTCCCCAAGGGCCGTTACAGAAATTACAAATCCCTTTTGTGAGGTAGTCGTATCTCCACCAACAAGATCTACACCATAATGATTACATGCCATATACACGCCATCGTAAAATTCATTCAGCGCCTCCAGGCTTATGCGGTTGCTGATGCCCAGGCTCAGGGTAACCTGTGTTGGCATGGCATTCATGGCATATACATCGCTAAGGTTTACTACAATGCTTTTATAACCCAGGTGCTTGAGCGGCGTATACATCAGGTCAAAATGCACCCCTTCTAAGAGAAGGTCGGTGGTAACTACGGTTTGCTTGCCAAAATGGTCTATTACTGCCGCATCATCGCCCACGCCTAATAAGGATGAAGCATTTTGCAATTCTATATTTTGGGTAAGATGGTCGATTAAACCAAATTCTCCCAGGTCCGATATTTCTGTTCTCTCTTTGTTCATTTGTTTTGTATGCTAAAAGCTTAATGTGTAAAGCATGAGGCATCAAGCCTTGCGCTTTACGCTGCCTGCTTACTTATCGTTAATCACTCCCAGCAGCTGCTCATGTATGAGTCCATTGGTCGCTACAATTTTTTGTTCGTAAGGGCTGTAGCGGTTGCCCTCAAAATCAGTTACTTTTCCACCGGCCTCTTCTGCAATCAGAAACCCCGCCGCGCTATCCCAGGGCTGCAGCTTATGCTCGTAAAACCCATCCAGCCGGCCGGCGGCTACCCAGCACAAGTCAATAGCAGCGGCTCCCAGCCTGCGTACCGGAACCCCTTCGCGTATAAACCGTTCAAACACCTCAAGAGGCCCGTTATTTTGCTGGATATAGGTATAAGGGAACCCGGTTACCAAACAGCTTTTCATTACATCGGTTTCTGCGCTTACTTTTACAGGCTGACCGTTAAAGGTGGCGCCCTGCCCTTTTTCAGCAAAAAACAGCTCGTTCATGTGAGGGTTGTACACCATGCCCAGTATCATTGATCCCTTAAATTCTATTCCGATCGAAACACAATTGATCGGGATGCCGTGTGCGAAGTTGATGGTTCCGTCAATGGGGTCAATGATCCATTTATAGTCCGAATCCTGTGGTAGCTCACCGGTTTCTTCGGTAAGAATATAATGATCGGGGTAGTGGCTCCGGATCACTTCCAGTATAGCTTTTTCTGATGCATGGTCTGCGGCGGTAACCAGGTTGTTGCGGCCTTCTTTATATTTTATTTCGAAGGTTTGATTGAAGTATTTAGATACCTGCTCTCCCCCGGCCATAACGGCTTCGTGTAATACGCTTTTTAACATGGCGCAAAGATAATGAAGCCTGTGGTTTTGGCATCGGGAAGTCAAGGGCACGGACGCACAAATTTAATCTGGCAGATTCAGATCTTTACCAGCCGAAGTATGGTACACCACGAATTCCGGTGTCGTGCGCGGCACCTATTCGTGCATTTGTGGAGTCAAAACTCTGACCTGATCGAAGAATTTGGTAGTATAATAATTATCTCTCATTCAAAGATTCTGCATATCGCAGGAGGTGGATTTTCCCCTGTAAAAAACGGGTATTTTCCCGTTTTTTTAAACGCTTATTTGTACTTTCTTTGTGATGCAACACTTTAAGCCCTCTTAAATATACAGTATGACCCACTCTTTGATTCGTTTTTTTACAAATGAGCCAATACCAAAACAACTGCAAACAGCTATTGAAGAGCTGAAACAAAAGCAAAGCGGCGAGCGTTTATTTAAAAAAGACCGGCATCTTTTTATACTGGGGACTTTTTTTCTGTGCGTTTTTCTGTGCCTGATTGCCCTCCTTGTTTATAGTCTCATCGTCTTATTTTAAACAGGGCGTAATTTTACAGTAATTACAACAGGTATTATTCCCTTTTAAATCTTGCTTTGATCCGGTTTTGAAACCGGGGTACCTGGCTGTATTTCAGGCTTCAACCACCTTTTCCCGGCAGAGGAGCCTTCCTTGTAAAATTTTATGAATAAAGACATTGGTATACTGGTAATTTGAAGAAAGGCGTTTATAAGGAATGCAAGGTTTTCGCGGTTCATTTGATGTGAGGCGTATTAAGAAAAGTACACAGAACAGGCAAGGAAAACAGTGATACTGCCTGATATTTATGTAATTGGGAAAAAGTTTTTGCTGATGGACCGGCTGATTGCTTTACATATACGGGCATGTAAAAAAATTGTAAGGTTTACAGAATAAAAAGATCAATAAAAGTCCATTTTTCACAAAATCGTATCTTGCGTCTTTCGGGATAGTGCAAGTACAGTTGTTTATGGCATCAATTATTGATATTAAAATACCAAAAGCGATTGCGAAGGCCCTGGGTCTTCCTAAATCGGATGCCCGTACACAACAAAAAAGGGTGCTTAAAAAATTGCTAAAAAAGGCAAGATTTACAGAATTCGGCCAAAAATATCACTTTGACAAAATTTTATTAGGCAAAAATACAGAGCATGATTTTCAGCAGTCGGTGCCGGTTTTTGACTATAACAGGATATACTCCGAGTGGTGGAAGAAAACGCTGGATGGTGTACCGGATGTAACCTGGCCGGGAAAAATTGAATATTTTGCCCTTAGCTCGGGAACATCTGAGGCGGCAAGTAAATATATACCCATTACCAGTGATTTGTTGCGCAGCAATACCATTAATTATATTAAACAGCTAATAAGCGTTTTCTCTTACCAGGAAGCTAATAAAAAAGCATTGCGCAAAAGTTTCCTGATGATAGGCGGTACTACCGATCTGCAAAAAAGTGAGATGGGATGGTATGCCGGTGATTTAAGCGGTATCCTGGCGAAAAAGCGCCCTTTCTGGTTTCAGACTTTTTATAAACCCGGTGTAAGAATTGCCGCTATGAAAGACTGGAATGAAAAGCTTAAGGAAATTGTGGAGCATGCCGGGGATTGGGACATAGGCTATATTGTGGGCGTTCCAGCATGGTGCCAGATGTGTATGGAAATGGTGATAGAAAAGTATAAGCTCAATAATATACATGAGATCTGGCCCAACTTTGGGGTTTTTGTACATGGTGGCGTTTCTTTTCAGCCCTATAAAAAATCTTTCGAGAAACTATTAGGCAAGCCTATCGTATATATTGAAAACTATCTTTCCAGCGAAGGCTTTATTGGCTATAAAATGAAGGAGCATGCCCTGGGAATGCAGCTTATAACCGACAATAATATCTTCTTTGAATTTGTTCCCTTTGATAATAAAAACTTTGATGCGGACGGTAATGTTTTGCCCGAAGCCCGGGCGTTACTGATTGATGAAGTTACATATGGGAAAGATTATGCCATCTTATTAAGTACCAATGCCGGTACCTGGCGCTATTTGATAGGAGATACCATCCGTTTTTTAAATGTAGAAAAATGTGAAGTAATGATTACCGGGCGCACCAAGCATTTTCTCAGCCTGGTAGGCGAACACCTGAGCGTGGAAAATATGAACCGGGCTATTGAAGAGGCCAATAATCATTTTAATATCAGCATTCCGGAGTATACTGTAACGGGGTTTCCTTATAAAAACTATTTTGCACACAAATGGTACATTGCTACCGATGATAAGGTGAACGCCTGCGAATTGCTGAAGTTTATTGACGATACGCTCAAAAGGATCAATGATGATTACGCTACGGAAAGAACCAGTGCTTTATCTGATGTATTTATCGAGATACTGCCCGAAGAGAAATTTTTAAAATTTATGGAGCTTCGGGGCAAGCTGGGCAGCCAGCATAAGTTTCCCAGGGTTATGAAAGGCAATATGCTAGAAAGCTGGGATAAATTTCTGGCAACGGGAAAAATTTAACTTCCATGCTTAAAAAAACTTTACTAATCTTGCCCGCACTATGATTGAAGGCTTAATTAAAGGATTAACCTTAGGGCTGTTATTAAGCATCGCAGTCGGGCCGGTACTTTTTTCCATTATAAAGCATAGTATAAATGTGGGCCATAAGGGTGGGCTGGCTTTTGTAGCAGGTGTTTCTGCAAGCGATATCACACTTGCTTTTGTGAGTAATGCTTTTTCTGCAATGTTCGAAATTATCAGCGAGTACAAGCAAGTGATTGGTATCATCGGCAGCTTGTTTTTAATGGTGATCGGCGTGTATTTCCTGCTTTTTAAAAAAGTAAAAATAAACGAACAGGGAAAAGCCATCCAGATCACTTTCCGAAAACGCGACTATGCCACCATGTTCCTGTCGGGCTACCTGATGAATACCCTTAATCCTTCGGTTTTTCTTTTTTGGTTAACGGCTTCCACCTCGTTTATCAACCATACCATAGAAGAGCGGATCATCATTTTTACTACCTGCCTTTTAATGGTGCTTGGTGCTGATATTGCCAAAGTAATGCTTGCGGGTAAAATACGTAACCGCCTAACCCCGCACAATATCCAGCTTATTAACCGCATCAACGGCATTATACTTATTGGCTTTTCAATAGCCCTTATTATGGGGTTGCTGCTTTATAAAACACCGCAATAATTCAGGATTTTCAACAGTTTAACCATTAACTTTTCTATATCTTGCAATGCAATGAGGCTGTTCAAAAGAATATGGAGATTTTTAAAGCGAACTTTTATAGTGCTTTTTATTAGCCAGCTGGTTTATATCGTTGTACTGAAATGGATAAATCCTCCTGTAACTTTAACACAGCTGATCAGTTTTATTGAAGGGTATGGTATGAGCAAAACCAATGTGAAGCTTTCCCAGATGTCGTTCAATGCAAAGCTTGCTGTAATTGCTTCAGAAGACCAGCTGTTTCCCGATCATAGCGGTTTTGACTGGAAAGGCATTGCCAAGGCAGTGGAGTATAACCAGAAAAAACCGGGCCGTATCCGTGGAGGAAGCACTATTAGCCAGCAAACAGCCAAGAATGTTTTTTTATGGCAGGACCGGAGCTGGATCAGGAAAGGCCTTGAAACCTATTTCACCTTTATGATCGAAAAAATATGGGGTAAGAAAAGGATACTGGAAGTGTACCTGAATGTGGCAGAAACCGGAAAAGGTATTTTTGGTATAGAGCAGGCTGCTCAAACCTATTTTGGTAAACCAGCCCTCAACCTGTCTCAATATGAAGCAGCCGCCATTGCTGCCGCGCTTCCCAATCCTAAAAAATATACGGTAAAACCTGTGAGCTCCTATGTTTCTGCACGCAGTAAAAAAATAATGCAGCAAATGAATTTTATAAGGCCCGACAGGGATATACAGGCTATTATCGGCGATAAATAAAAAACTTCTTTTTGTGTGACAAAAGTAACAATCTGCTGTTAGCAGTAGTCGTTTCTTTGCTTTATAAAAAGAAATATATGTCACAGGAACATTTTTATGAAGTTAATATCCAATGGAAAGAAGGACGTGTTGGCGAACTTTCATCGCCTGTACTGAACGAAACTATTGAGTGTGCCACGCCACCGGAGTTTCCTGACGGGGTGCCGGGTATATGGTCGCCGGAGCATTTATTTGTAGCCGCAATTAACAGCTGCTTTATGGCTACCTTTTTAGCTATCAGCCATAATTTTAAAATGGATGTGGCTTCTTTCGATTGTAAAACCACGGCAAAGCTGCAAATGGTGGACGGGCGCTACCTGGTTACACAGGCGGAGATGTACCCTTGTGTAACACTAACAGATCCCGGGGGTGATAGGGAAAAGGCACTCAGGGTTCTTGAAAAAGCAAAGAATGGATGCCTGGTAACCAATTCTATGAAAACAGAAGTATTTATGTACCCTTCGGTTAATTAAGAGATTGTACCTGCAACAGCATGATGGTGTCAGCATCGAACGGCAGGCTTATTTGGGCATACTTCCAATTTGGGAAAACAAGCGATCTGATTATAAAAAACAAAATAATGTTCTGATGAAAAAGAATATGGGCCTCACAGACAAAGTAATCAGGGTAATAATAGCCATTGTTATAGCTGTTTTGTATTTTACAAATATGATAACAGGAGCTGTCGCTGCAATATTGCTGATACTTGCTGTTCTGTTTCTGCTTACTTCTTTTCTAAGTCTTTGTCCGCTGTACCTGCCTTTTGGTATTACCACCTGCAAAAAGAAATAATATGAGCAACTTTTTAAGAAGATGGGATGTTATTCGTATAATAAGGCTGTTACTGGGTATAGCCATTATTGCGCAAAGTGTAAGGTCGGGACATTGGGGGCTGCTGATAGCTGGTATTTTGTTCTCATTAATGCCTGTATTTAATATAGGTTGTTGTGCCGGCGGTAATTGTATTACCCATACGCGGAAAGTACAGCGTACGAAAAGCAGCGATATTATTTATGAAGAAATAAAATAGATCAGATGTCTTTTTTGAAGAAAAATATACTACCCTTTGTTGGGGTGCTAACGGGCGCTTTGGCTGGTTTTTTGTACTGGAAGTATATAGGATGTAATTCAGGAACCTGCGCTATCACTTCAAAGCCATTGAACAGTGCTGTTTATGGTGCAGTAATGGGCGGGTTGCTTTTTTCGATGTTTACAAAAGAAAAAAAGAAAGAAAGAAAATGACATTTCATGAAATTATTAACCAGGAGAAACCGGTTTTGGTAGATTTTTTTGCTGAATGGTGCGGCCCTTGTAAAATGATGGCCCCAACCCTTAAAGAATTAAAAGAACGGGTAGGTGATACTGCTGCTATTATAAAAATTGATGTAGACAAAAGTCCGCAGGCTGCCGCCCAATACCAGATACAGGGCGTACCCACTTTGATTCTCTTCAAAAACGGGCAGCCCGTTTGGAGACAATCGGGGGTGAGGCCGTTGAGTGAGCTGGAAAATGTGATCAAGCAAAACGTTTAACGTTCGGTTGATAGCAGCCGCTCAACTGCCTCAATTGCTATCTGAAAGCGCGTTTCATTATTACCCTTTATCTCGGCCCAGGGAGTATTTTGGTTGATGAGAATATCCTTATAAATATGAAAGAGGGTTTCCCGCACCTCCCAATCGGGATATTCGCGCAGCTCGTCTTTTACCCAGGGCAGGTCGGTATTGCAAAGCAGATACAGATCATATTTCCTTGTAACGATCTCATCTAAAATAAAGCGGTGGCATTTTCCAAATACAAACTCGCACCACACTTTCATAACGTACATATCGGTGTCTAAGAAGAGAAGTCTGGAAGTCCGGCAGCCCAAAGACTGAAGACCTAAACCCGAGGATCCGAAATATTCAACCGCTGACTTCTGATCCCGTGCCTCCGATAGCGGCCTTCCGGCCTTCCGGCCCTCCGACTTTCTGACACTTTCAATAAATTCATCTTCCAGCCTCAACTGTCCCCTGGCTATTACGGCCAGGTCGTCAAAGCTGTAATCAGTGCCGTGTTCCAGCAAGTATTCCCTGGCATATTCGGGGCACCACAGCGTATGGTAATGGCTGGCCAGCTGTGCGCAAAGAGTGCTTTTGCCGGTACTTTCGGGGCCTATTATGACGATTTTTCTGATCATTGAAATGGGTTTGCCTGATTGCTGAATAAATAACCGGGACGATGAAGAGTGCGACGCAATTTAGCATCATAGCAGCACTGAAGCCCGGTTGATACAAAATTATTTTGCCGCCTTTTTGCTCCATTCCATCAGTCCGCCAATGGCCAGCAGCAATAATACAAAATAATAAACGCTGGTAAATACCAGTCCCTTTACAAAGTAAAGGGGCATACCGCAAATATTGGTAATGATCCACCAGTACCAGCTTTCCACTTTCTTTTTGGCCATCAGCCACATACCCGTAAAAGCACTTGCAGAGGCCAGCGCATCGACCCATGGAATAGCCCCGGGTGCAAAATCTTTTTTCAGGTAGCTTAGGGCGAAAAATATGCCCGTATAAAAAAATGCGAAAAACAAAACATGTACAGACCATTCTTTGGAAGAAGAAAACCTGATGGTAACAATATGCTGTTGTTTTTCATCTCTGCGGGTCCACAGGAACCATCCATAAATATTCATAACCGTGTAATAGAAGTTTACAGAGGCTTCACCCAATAAGTGATATTTGAAACTAAGCCAGATATAAATGATTGTATTGAGCAGGCCGGTAGGATAAACCAGTATATTTTCTTTTTTGCTGTACCAAACACTGGCAATACCGGCAAATACCGCTATGTATTCGGGAATGGAAGTGGCTTTAAGCCCCGTTATGAACTGGTCGGATATCTCCTGGATGGGCAATGGTTTTTTTTCAAAAATATACAATCAGGCAAAAAGCTGCGTAATTAATTACACAGCTTTTACAGCTCTTATAAACGGGGTAAGCCCGCTTACCCCGGAAGGAGTTCGCAAAGATAAACCCGTGTGGATTTAACAACGATCAGAAAACAACGCCGGAAAAATAAACCAGGCTTAAAAAGTTTCGGTTATATGCTTGCTACGAAGGTGTAAATAGCTTTAAACAGAGCCAGGGCGTTGTTAAAACAAAGTCAACTGTTGCAGCATGAGCGGAATACCTGGGCAGGGTGACTTATTGCCGGAAACGGTATAAACCGGTGTTTCCTGGTATCGGGAGGCAATTACAATATTAGTGGTGGTAGCCTGTGCATGAAACAGATCGCGAACCAGGTCCGGGTGGTTGTTGTCGGCTGAAAGATGAGAAAGAAACAGGTGGCTCATATGCGCTGATCTGCAGGAAAGAAAAAGATCCAGCGCTTCTTTATTGGATAAATGTCCACGGCCGCCGCGGATCCGTTTTTTAAGGTGATAAGGATACCGGCCACTCTCCAGCAACACTTCATCGTAATTGGCTTCCAGGAAAGCCGCATGGCATTTTTTGAAATGCGTACTGATGTTTTCGCAGACTTTCCCGATATCCGTAAAGATGCCGATGCAGGTGTGGTGATCCTCCACGGTAAAGCTATGCGGATCTGCCGCATCATGATATTTCAGGAAGGCATTGATCATGAGCGCGCCAACAGGAACGGGCGTTCCTGCGAACAGTGGGCGTACCAGGTCCGGATCCAGTTTAAGGCCTGCGTGACGCAACGTTCCGGGAGAGATGTATACCGGGAGCTGATGTTTACGGGATAGCATTTCCAGGCCCCTGATATGATCGCTATGTTCGTGTGATATGAAGATAGCTTTTACTTTCTTCATCGCCAGCCCCAACCGGTACATTCTTTTCTCCGTTTCCCGGCAGGATAAGCCGGCATCTATCAATACCGCTTCCTCATCGTTACCGATATAATAACAGTTACCATTGCTGCCCGAATTCAAAGCCGTAATATAAAGGCTGGTCATGCTGCAAAATACGCTCTTTTAGTTAAAACAGATTCATGGCCTGGTCAGGAAATATTCAGTCCGCAGATTTGCCTGGTAAAACGCATTGTAGCTGCTTTTGGGTTTACAGTTATCATGCATTTGAAAAGAGAAGAATGCGTTCTTCATCACCCGACAGCTTTATTGTTTTCCGCGCATACGCCACCTTTCTTTATAACGTATACGCAATGGTGCTGATTTTGACCTGATAGGCGTTAGTGATATCTCAAATATTTAATAGGCTGCTGTAAAACGAACCTGGCGATGTATAGGGTTTTCTACTTCATCAGCAATCACTACAGCCACATCTTCAACAGAAAGTACATTTTTTCCTGCTTCATCCAATACCGGGCAGTCGCACACCAACGATTATAAAACGATGTACTCCTGCTTGCTTCACAGCTTCCTGAATCGCTTTTGATCCCTTCATAAAGTCTTCAAGAAGATTTGGATTTGCTGCTGAAGGACTAAATGCGTTTATTACAATGTCATTTCCTACCAACGACCATGTTGTTTCTATTCACTAATTCGTTTGTAATTTGGCTACCTACAAATCCGGTAGCGCCAATAACGGCTATTTTCATTTTTTATATTGTTAGCGGTTACCCGCAGGTTCCATCTGGCTGGCACGCCCTGCCTTCCATAATCTCTAACGGATTCCCGGGATGATTTTTGCGCCACTCTTTCATCGATTTTTGTAAAACCTCGAGAAAGGCCTTCGGGTCCTGTGCCCCTGATACCGCGTACTTTCTGTCAAAGACAAAAAATGGCACACCCGTTACACCAAGCTGCTGCGCTTCGTTAATGTCCTGCTGCACTGCGTCAAGATAGGTTTCATTTTCCAGGGCATTTCTTAATGCCACTGCATTCAAACCAATCGCTTCGCCTAATGCTGTCAGAGTATTGATATCATCGATATTTTTTCCATCCGTAAAATAAGATCGGAACATCAGCTCTTCCGCCTCACTGCCCTTGCCATTTGCTTTGGCAAAGTGCTGGAACTGATGTGCTTTCAATGTATTGGCAGGTATTGCTTTTTCAAAATGATAATCCAGTCCTGCTTCTTTCGCCATTAACGTTGCATATCCATTTATTTGTTTCGCCTGATCGGGGCTGATCCCCTTCTTTTCAACCAAAACATCGTCTATGCTTCTTCCCGGCTGCGTTTGTAAGCCGGGCATCAGCTGAAAACTTTTCCATTCAATTGCTACATCGTTTTTATCAGCAAATTCGTTTAAGGCTGTTTCGAATTTTGATTTTCCTATATAACAAAACGGACATATTACGTCACTCCATATCTCTATTTTCATTTTTTTACTCATTTTTAACCGGTTTTTTAAACTAGCAGTTAATATATCATGCGTACAACAGATCAACCACCAAAATAGCCAGCACAACTACGAGCCTGTTTAAATTTTGTTATTGGGATTTATTATGCAGTTATTTTTGAGCGAAACGAGGCGAATTTTGCAGTCATAGTAGGTCACTATGACGAAAAATTCAACGAAGTTGCAGCCAAAAAGAACCATAATAAAGCCAATGAATAATTTTTAAACAGGCTCTAATAAAGACAACAGTTTTATAGAGCGCGGCGGGATATTTTTTACTAAAAGCAAAAGTACCAAATTATACTTACTTTTGTATAGTACTATACGAAAGTATATCTACGCTATACGGCAACTTAGTATTATCATTATGGAACTACCAGATATCAATGTCATTAAAAAATGTCCCGAATCTTATATGCTGGCCATTAACGACGCTTTGAATGTGCTGGCAGGTAAATGGAAATTGCCCATTATGGCATCTCTGCAATTTGGTAAAAAACGCTTTAAAGACCTGGAAAGAGAAATTCCCAGGATTACACCCAGAATGCTTTCCAAAGAATTGAGAGACCTGGAAATGAATGGCATGGTAACAAGAACGGTGTATGATACGTTCCCTGTAACGATAGAATATGAGTTTACTGAATCGGGGAAATCTTTTAAAAAAGTACTCGATTCAATGGTGAAATGGGGAATAGAACATAGAAAAACGGCATTAAAAGCGGAGTGAATTTTTGCAGAGCGCAGTGCACGGTGCAGTATTACAAACCGACTCATGTGCCCGGTGATAAAATAATTAGCCGGCAATGTTTGGACGGGGACGCCTGCCGGTCATTCTCAAGGAAGTGCTGCGAAATGAGCGGGGAGGAGCTTACTTTACGGGGTAAAAATATTTTTTTCCAGGGCGTAAAGTACCAGGCCGGCAACATTCTTCGATCGTGTTTTTTTGAGGATACTGCGGCGGTGGTTGTTGATGGTGAGGGGCGACACGTACAGCTTTTGGGCGATCTCCTCGGTTGAATATTGCTGGCATATCAGTATCAGTACTTCCTTTTCCCGCGCAGTGAGTGCCTCTTCCTGGTAAAGCGACCGCCTGCTGAGCAGCAGCTCAAAAAGCTGCTGACGGATTTCTTCACAGTAGTACTCTTTGCCCCGCTGAATTTGAACCAGCGCAGCCCTTACTTCCTGTATGGAACGGCTTTTAAGCAGGTAGCCATTGATGCCTGCATCGTACATATGCAAAATATCGTACGGACGGGCGGAAACGGATAGCGCAACAATCGGTACCTGGTTGTTTTGCTGGCGAATGCCCTTAACAGTATCCAGCCCGTTCAGCTCAGGCATATCAATATCCATCAGGATCAGGTCTGGCTGTTCCTGTTCGAGAAGTGTCAGTATTTCTTTTCCATTGCAGGCCCGGAGTTGACCACTGGAAATTATCCGGCAAAACATCTTCGAACAAGCATGCTGCGTGTAACAATTCAGCTTTCATGAGATGCCGAAATGAAGAAACCCGCTATAGCAGCGGGTTTCAATGTTTGTTAACATTTTTATAGGGTCGCTCCTCGCGTCCCATTTGGAGGGAATAGGCAGGGCGCTTATTCTGCTTCTGCTACCACTTCTTTCACTTCGGGTATCATACGCTTCATCATGCCTTCAATTCCTGCTTTTAACGTGATCATAGAAGATGGGCAACCACTGCAGCTTCCCTGCATCATCAGGTTTACCACGCCTTCATTATAGCTTTTGAATTGTATAGCGCCGCCGTCCATTTCTACGGCAGGCTTTACATAGTTCTCCAGTAGTTCCTTAATGCGTTTTACCACATCATCATCATCAGCCAGCACTTCGTTGCTGCCTTCTTTTTTCACTTCCACAATCTCATCTTCATTAATTACCGCTTTTCCTTCTTCCAGATAATCCTTTAAAAACTGGCGGATAGAAGGTGTTATATCCATCCATTCTGCATCCGCGGTTTTAGTGAGCGTAACAAAATTACTGGCAATAAATACTGCTTTAATAAACGGGAAACCAAACAGTTCTGTTGCTAAGGGAGACGGTTTTGCACTTTCCGCATCAGGAAAATCAATGCTTTTGCCAGGATACAAAAGCTTGTTGGCCACAAACTTCATTGTCTCCGGGTTGGGAGTCATTTCGGTATATATACTAATTACGGGATTACCTGTTTTGATCATAACTGAGAAAATTAATATGCAAAGATAACAAATCTTTCGGGGAATGGTTGGGGCTTTTTCAGTTTTCAATATCGCCAGAGCGGCGGAAGCGAAGACGTCCAGCCCCGAACGGTACGCCTGCCCGACAAAGTCCATTTTGTCGGGGATGGGATTTGCACAGTAGGGGATAATAACGCCGGGTGATCTCAGAAAACCCAGCTGCAAAGCAGCCATAGTTTGCATTTTTTTATCAAAAAATCGAAAAAGGGGTAACAATCTTTCCTGCCTGCTGATATACCGGTAAACAAACTCAACGCAGGGATGCCGAAAACTGGAAAGAGTAGGCGTTATTTAAAATACTTTAGTTATGAAAAAGATTGCTTTTTTAATTGTAGCACTGCAGGTGCTGATAGCGGCTTCGGCGCAGCACTTCAATAGCAAACCCTTTTCGGGTTGGTATACCGCCCTGCATGGAGGTTATGATGTATTGCCTTTTTACAAT
This sequence comes from Niabella aquatica, assembly GCF_054779315.1. Classification (NCBI taxonomy): domain Bacteria; kingdom Pseudomonadati; phylum Bacteroidota; class Chitinophagia; order Chitinophagales; family Chitinophagaceae; genus Niabella; species Niabella aquatica. The sequence continues at coordinate 168,627 of NZ_BAAGYM010000008.1, read as the reverse complement.
AACAATACGCCTTATATTGATTACCAAGGAGGTTTATATGCCGGGGCATCGGTAAACTATTACTGGAACTGGATTGGGCTGGGTGCTGATTTTGACTATATACAAAACCAGCCAAAAAACACTTATGTGGCCGATGCCGCCATTTATCCCAATGTAAATCTTTCCGAAAACAAGATCACGCGCATGTTTTATGGCCTGGGTCCTTCTTTTAAATACCAGCGCAGCCAGCAATTTGCTGCAGAATTATTGCTGCGCGGCGGTTTGAGCTCGGTAAAAGGCGGGCTTACCAGCCTGGCTTCTACCTCTCCGGTCCAATTGCTGAACTTTCATGCCGGTTACGATGCAAAGTCCGTTTTTGCTGCCAAGGCGCAAGCTCAGCTCAGTTATTATTTCTCTTCTTCGGTAGGCGTGCATGCCGGAGTGTATTATATGCGTCATTTCAATACTCCCGAACTCACCGATCCTGGCTATGGTTTTTCAGCAGCCTACCTGCCGGCAGGTTCAAAAGCTGGCAGTGCGCAGCCATCGCTGGTTACCCGCACCCACCCCTGCAACTGCAATATCAGCTCTTTAGGCGCTTTTGCCGGTGTAAGCCTTCGCCTGCCTAAAAAAACACCAAAACCTCAACCCAAAGAAGCGTGCAATACCTGCGATAATTATGCTTTGGCTGTTACTGCCAGGGATAAATACACGAAAGAGATTTTGCCTAATACCGATGTGGTGATAAAAGATGCTTATGGCAATATTATTAACACAGGAGCCACTAATAATTATGGTGTGGTAGTGTTCAATAATATGAAGCCGGGAAATTATACTATTGCCGGGAAACTTTTTGATGTGGATCTTGAAGGCGCTGTAGCCGTTCAAACCGATTTTGCACCTAACGCCACCGTTCAAAAAGAAATTTTATATACAGATGACCGGTTTATTTTAAAAGGACAGGTGATAGAATGCAATGCCGCATCTCCTTTAACCGGGGCTTCGGTTGTGTTAACCAACAACGCGATTGCCGAGCAAAAAACCACCAGCACCAATGAAAAGGGCACTTTTATATTCCATGCGCTGCAAAATGCCAGCTACGATATCTATGCTAAAAAGAACAATTATTTCTCGCAGACAGAAACCGTTGCCACCCAAAACTTCGACCGTAACAAAACCCTGTTCATTAAGCTGGAAGTATGCATGGAAAAAACAGATTGCGGCAAAGGCATTGTGCTGAAGAATATTTACTACGACCTGGATAAATATTTTATCAGGGAAGATGCTAAGCCTGAACTAAACAAGCTCGTACAGTTTATGAAGGATAACCCGGGTGTTAAGATCGAGCTTTCATCGCACACCGATTCGAGAGCGTCTGACAGCTACAACATGACCTTATCGCAAAACCGGGCCAATGCAGCGGTAGACTACCTGGTAACCCAGGGTATTGCCAAAAGCCGCCTGATACCGGTTGGTTACGGCGAAAGGCAATTGCTGAACAGGTGTAAAGATGGCGTAGACTGCAGCGAAGCCGAGCACCAGCTCAACCGCCGTACCGAAATGAAAGTGATCTGCCCCGATAATCAATAACCCCTGAAACCCGGAGGCTGTGAAAGCAGCCTCCTATTTTAAAATCTTTAAAATTTATATCATGAAAACGATGTTTAAAAATATAGCTTTCCTGTTCCTGTTTATTATTGGAGCACAGGCCTGCCAGAAAAGCAGCGAAATATGTGCTTACGATGAAGCGCCTGCCGGCTGTGATGCGGGAATGGATGTGGTGTTTTTGATTGATTATACCGGCAGTATGGGCGGCGCCATAGACTCCATTAAAAAGGAAGTAAATAATATTGTAAACACAATTGTTACAGAATCGGGTGGCGATTACCGTTTGGCGCTGGGTCTGTTTGATGAATATCAAAAAGGTACGGGGCCTTCGTACAGCGCCAGCCCTGCTTTTATGGCCCTGCCGGGTAGTCAAAAAAAGGTGATCACTTCCGGTACAACCACCGACCAGCACCTTACGATGATGGAGGCATTTGCACCGGCCAATGCCAGCAGCTTTGCCACCCAGCTTTCCTTTTTGAACAATAATCCTAATATGCCAATGGGATGGGGTATTGGAGGTCCCGAGCCTGGCGATCTGCTGCTGAACGAAGTTTTAAACAATGGTTTTGCAGGCGCCTGGCGCTCCGGCAATATTACCAAACTGGCTATTATTATTACCGATGCTCCTGCGGGGGGCAATGATGACAATGCCACTGCTGCAGATGATGCCTATTTGCAGAACCTGGCAACAGTGGCCAATAATATGGGCGTGCAATGTGTATTACTAACCACTTTCAGCGGTAATCCTACCTACCCGGCCAACTACCAGCTGCAGCTGATCAACAATAATACCGGTGGTTCTGCCGTCGTAGCACCTACTTTTAGTAATATCTCGGAAGATATCATTGCCCAGATCGAGCATATCTGTGATAAAAACCAGCGCAAATAATATTCCTGCTCCTTAGTCCTTTCTCCGTCAAAAGCCGTCCCGCCCGGGGCGGTTTTTATTTAAACCACTCTTATCTTTGGCCGATATGAAAAAGAAAATTTATTACCTGGCCACCTGCTCTACCTGCGAGGGTATTATGAAGGAGCTGAACATTAATGAACAAACCGGCTTTGAGCTGCAGGACATCCGCACGCAAAAGATCACCCCTTCGCAAATAGATGAAATGCGCCAGCTGGCCGGCAGCTATGAGTCTTTGTTCAGCCGCCGGGCGCTGAAGTATAAGGAGCTGGGACTAAAGGATAAAAAACTGACAGAGCAGGACTACAGGAACTATATACTGGAGCATGACACCTTTCTGAAAAGGCCGGTTGTTATTATCGGGGATAAGATTTTTATCGGCAGTGAAAAGAAAAATGTGGAGGCGCTGAAAGCTGCTTTACAGTAATGATCACCAGTTATTGCCCTGCTCTTTATTTAACCGTTCCAATTGTTGCCGGACAGGGTTGGTTCGCCAGTCTTTGTCGTATTTTACAAATACCCATAACCACATGGTACGCGCCAGCCGCATTAGTATGGGCTGAAGTGCCACCAGGAGGATGCCGTTGAATACCAGCCAGTAAAAAATACGATTGTCTTGCACGCCAAGCCCTATAAAAACCCACCAGGCAATCAGGGATGCAACGCTGATGGCAATTCCCAAACCATAGCTGATATAGCCGCTCCCGTAGAAGAAGCCTACTTCCAGCTCAAACGGCTGGCCGCATACGGGGCAGGGTTCGTTCATTTTCATGGTTTTTGAAAGGTGATAGGGATTTTTTTCGCGGAACATGTTGCCAATGCGGCAGCGAGGGCATTTGCATTGAAAAACCGTAAGAAACCCCGGATTGCCTTCCGTTACTTTTGTGCTGGGTATATTTGTTTGTGAATGCATGTATGATAAAATTTTATTGTATTTGCTTTCTGAATTCGAAAGGCGTGAGCCCGGTATTTTTTTTAAAGAACCGGTTGAAATAAGAAGCATCTTTAAAATTGAGGACTGTTGCGATCTGTGCTGCACTCATTTCTACGTTTATTAACAAGCGCTTGGCTTCAAGCAGCACCCTGTCGCGTATCATTTCACCGGCGCTTTTGCCGGTAAGGTCGCGGCACAAAGCATTCAGGTGGTGTGGTGTAATGTACATCAGCGATGCATATTCGCCGGGCAGCTTTAGCTCGCGGTAGTTTTTTTCAATGAGGTTTTTGAAGGTTTTTAGTACCAGTATCTTTTGTTTGGGAACTGCTGCCGGGGCATTGTTTTCCGATGCTTTTTCAAGAAGAAGCAATAATCGCAACAGCAACACTTTTATAAGATCTTCCTGCACTGCTTCTTTATGAACCATTTGCTCCATTTCACCCAATAGCATTACCGCCGAACCGGTGTATGCTGTGTTGAGCTGAATTACCCCGTCATCACAACTGCCGCTGAAGAAAGGGAACCGGTCGAGGTAGTGCGCATTTAATAAAAAAGACTTAAAGTAGGTTTCGGAAAAGTTGACCACATAGCCTTCCACACCGTTTTTAAACAACCAGCTATGCACCTGCCCGGGCACCATACAGTAAACCTGCGCTGCTTTAACCGGGAAGGTCTTAAAATCTATCGTATGTTTCCCTTCACCCTGCGTGAATAAAACTATGTGATAAAATGAATGCCGGTGCGGATGGCTAAGGCGGTCATAATGTTTGCCGATATAACTATCCAGCTTTTCAACCAGGATCTCGGTTCTGTTGTTTAGCGTGTTATTTTCTGCCAGGTTGCAGATATTATAAACCGGGAATGCTGCCATTGTTATTTATACTTTGCAAAGGTACAATAGCCTGATAAAGGCTGATGTACCTTTTTGTACAATAAATGGCACTAAACGGAGAAACAGGTGAAAATCGAGACCACGTTCACTAATGGTTCAAAGTATCTCCGGCCAAAGAAGGCTCTTCCGGCTGCTTTGCCGGTTCCAGCTTCATCCTTCCTTCACCGCTTAAAACCTTCCAGGCAATCATTATACTGATCAGCATAAAAACAGCACCTAATAAAAATGGCGCGCCCGGAAAATGTATAGCGGAGTTCTTATGGGTGGTATAATTAAATAATCCTGTCATAATAAGCGGGCCGAATATGGAGGTAAGGCTCATCAGGCTGGTAAGGCTGCCCTGCAGCTGTCCCTGCTCATTGGATGGCACATGCCTGGTGATAATGGATTGCAGCGCAGGCCCGGCAATTCCGCCCAAACAATAGGGAATTAAAAATACATACATCATCCAGCTTTGGTTGGCAAACGCAAATAGCGCTAACCCAATAGCGTAAAGAAATAGGCCAAGATAAGTACTTTTTTCATCGCCCAGCCGGGGGTTGATAAAGCGGATGAGGCCTCCCTGCACTGCACCTACCAATACACCAACTATGGCTAAAGAAAAGCCTACCTGCTTTTCTGACCAGTTAAAAACATACATGGTAAAGTAATTCCAGTTGCTTTGTACCGCATGTGCCGCCAGGTATATAAAAACAAAAGATACAACAAGACCCGATATGGTTTTATGAGTTCTTAAAAACAGAAGCGAGCCTACCGGGTTGGCTTTTTTCCAGCTAAAAGGCCTTCGGTTTTCAGGTTTTAACGATTCCGGTAAAACAAAATATCCGTATAGGAAATTAAGAAAACAAAGAACTGCGGCAGCGTAAAAAGGTGCTCTTAAACCCCAGCTGGCCAGCAGGCCGCCTAGTGCAGGGCCTAATACAAATCCCAGACCAAAAGCCGCTCCGATAAGGCCAAAGTTTTTCGCCCTGTTCTCATCAGTGCTTATGTCTGCTATGTAAGCGCTGGCGGCGGTAAAGCTGGCGCCGGTAATGCCTGCCAGTACCCGGCCCACAAAGAGCAGCGCATAATTGTGTGCTAAAGCCAGGATAATATAATCTACGCAAAAGCCTAAAAGCGAGATCAATATTACCGGGCGCCTTCCAAACCTGTCGCTGAGGTTTCCCATCAGTGGAGCGCATAAAAACTGCATAGCCGCAAAAACCGACACAAGATAGCCACCCCAGCGGCTGGTTTCGTTCAACGGTATATGCTTAAGCTGGACCAGTAGTTCCGGCATTACAGGAATGATCAATCCCCAGCCAATTACATCTATAGTAAGTGTAATAAAGATGAAGCCGATGGCAGCACTTTTTGTAGTTTTCATTTGAAGTTAAAAATAAGGCTGCAAAGATGGGAAAAAGTCCGCAAGTTGAGAAGTCCGGGGTCCGATGATGTTGACCATGGACTATAGGCCATAGACCATCGACATTTTACCTCAGCTCCTCGAACACACCGGTCTGCCTGTTTTTACGCACGTTATCCCAGTTAAAATAACGGCCATTCATGGCTACATATACGCCATGCGGAAGCGTTTGGGCAAAGGCCAGAGCGCTGCCGAGGTTAAATAAGCCATCGGAGCTGCCAAACTTAATGGGAATCATAGCGCCGGTAATAACTATGGTTTTGTTTTTCACTTTTTCGGCTAAAATCCTGGCCGTTTGATCCATTGTGTCGGTACCATGTGTAATAACGATCTGTTCTTCATCGCACTGTTCGCATTGGTAGGCGATCAGCTCCCTGTCTTCCGGTGTCATTTCCAGGCTATCAATCATCATTAATGTTCTGATCTCTACCGGAACCAGGTTACGCCCCTTCTCCAGCAGTTCATGCATATGTGTATCCTTAAAATACAACTGGCCGTTCAGCATATTGTATTCCTTGTCAAAAGTACCTCCTGTAATAAAGATCCTGATCGCCATAACTTATTGGTTTGAAGATCAAAATTAATGCTTCTTTTTTCCTAAAAGTTGTGTTTCCCCAGGTTTTGTTGTTTTGGAAATTAAAGTACATTTTAGGAAGAGATTAATATTGTTTCTTGTCACAATATCTTTCATTTCATGTGACAGGCGTGGGGCTGACCTGACATCAAACCCTATTGATTCGAATATAAAAGTTGAGTTTAGGGAACAATTAAGCGCAACATCGAGACAATCTTACTTGTTTTGTGCAACAGAAAGAGCATATCCCTGTATAAATTTTGGTATATTAACAGATGAAAAACTGAATAAAAACAAGCTGGATGTAACTTTTGTAAAAGTAATAGAATCCGGTATCTGTTTAACTGCGTTAGGTCCGGGGTAGCTACCCAGCTATCGCTCATGGCACAGATGATCTTTTGGGCCAGCCGCTTTAGCCCCCTTCCCATATATTTCCCGACCAGGCCCAGTACGTTCGCTGCTTTGGAGTATTGCCTGTTATCCAAAGCAAAGTTTGATTAGATGCTGTTCAAGGAATGTATCGTATTTCTATATTTATCAGGTACATTCATCACTGTGTGTAAAATAACTTTAGTTGCTATCGCTGTTATTTTTTAAGCTTTGCCAGTAATTGATCCAACTGGTTCAGGCCTTTCGTAAACCCTTTTTTAAAGCCCATCTCAATGATGGCTTCCAGGTCTTCCAGCTGCTCGTGCCGGATGGTAATATCAACCGTTGTGTTTGTTCCATCAAACGTAAATACGTTCTCCCACCGGGATTGAGGCATGCCGGTATTGATGTTGCCGTCCTCATCGCAAAAGCCGTCATTGGCGCTGAAAGACTTCTCCTGGTTAATGGTAATATAGTCTGCAATACTCCAATGTCTTTCACCTTCAGGGCCTACCATCGCATACAGCCAGCGGCCACCTTCGCGAAAGTCCATTGATTTGGTTTCGGTTTTCCAGGGTTCGGGTCCCCACCACTGGTCGAGTATTTCAGCGTCTGTCCAGGCTTTCCATACCAATGGCAGATCGGCGGCAAATTCGCGTTTTACGTGAATTGTTTTGTTTTCCTTGTTTACGGAAAAATCGAATAATAATGTCGGATTCATTTTATTTATTTTTTAGTGTTAATAATAATTCATCCAGATTTTCCAGATGTGACGAAAATCCTTTCTTGTGGCTGTTCGTTGCCATTTTTTTAAAGATCTCAGGGCTTCTGTAATTTTCAGTAATCGTTACGAGTGTTTTGCCATTTGTTTTTTGGAAATTGATGGTGCATTCGGTATACAGAAAATCCGGGTTAGCAGTTCCATTTTCATCGCTGAATATTCTTAATTCCGTAATGCTTTTTTGCGGTTCAATTTTTTTGTAATCATACCGATTCCAATGTTTTTCCCCTTTGGGGCTTACTATTGCATAATGCCAAAAACCACCTTCACTGAAATCCAAAGTTTTTGTTTCTGTTCTGTAAGGGTTTGGTGCACACCATTGGTCAAGTAACTCAGCTGTTGTCCATGCTTGCCAAACCAAATCGGGCGGTGCATCAAATTCGCGTTTTATGTGAATCGTGTTGTGTTCCTTATTTACATAAAAATCAAATAAAAGGGGATGGCTCATTTTTTTATGTTTTGTTGTTTAAGATATTTTTCAAGCCGTTCAAAGTTTTGTTTTTGTCCGTCTTTGGCATTGAATACGTTGATAACTGTTTCAAGCATTTCTTCGGTGTCAAACACCGAACTCCATTCTATTTGTGTTTCTTCACCTTTAGATTCAAAAACAATGGTAGCAATGAAATGGGGGTTGAAATGTTCAAAAACGATTTTCTTTAGCGGAATGATTTCTCTGAAAACACTCCTGTTCGGGTACTTCTGCCCGTTTGAATGATTGTGCAATGTCAGCTTCCATTCTCCGCCTTCTCTGAAATCCATTTCGTGAATGGTGGTGGTGTGTTCGTTGGGCCCCCACCATTGGGCGATGTATTCGGGTTCTGTCCAGGCTTTCCAAACCAGGCCAATAGGGGCCTTTACTGTTCTCGTCATTTTCAGCTCCCTGTTATTTGTATTCATTATTACTTCTTTTGAATTTTTATTTGCCACTAAGGCACAAGGGCGCGAAGTTTTTTTCTTTGTGGCTTAGTGCTTTTGTGGCATTACTTTCTAAATCTTCTTATTCCATTTTTAATCAGAGGTACGTTGAAGTTGATGAGATAACCGAGGTTCATTCCCGTAAGTTTTAAATGGCTGATGATTTGGGCTTCCCAAACCGGATTCACTAATTCAATTGCTTTCAATTCACAGATAACTTTATTATTTACGAGCAAATCCAATCTCAACCCTTCATCAAACTGTATTCCGTCATAAACAATAGGAATATCCATCTGACGTTTAACGTCAAGCCCCGCTTTTCTTAATTCGTGAGCCATACACACTTCATACACTTTTTCCAATAAGCCGGCTCCGAGCTCTTTATGTATTGTATATGCAGCATTTACAATAGCTTTACCTATTTGCTCTTCTTCGGGGGAAAGTTCTTTGTATTCCATTGGTTTTTATTTTTATTTGCCACAAAGGCACAGGGGCACGAAGTTTTTTCTTTGTGCCTTCGTGCCTTTGTGGCATTCTTATTTCTTTTGCATCTTTGCCAGTAGCTTATCAAGATTATCGAAGCGGCTTTCCCATATCTTTCGGAATTGCTCCAGCCATTTATCTATCTCTTTCATTTTTTCCAGTTGAAGTGTATAATAAATTTCACGCCCCTGCTGCTGTGGTTTCACCAGTTCACACTCGGTTAATATGCGCAGGTGCTTCGATACCGCCTGCCGGGTGCTGTCAAAATGTTGTGCAATGGCATTAGGAGTCATTGCCTGAATGGCTATCAATGCTATAATAGCTCTTCGGGTGGGGTCGGCTATGGCCTGGAATATATCTCTCCTCATAATGGATAAATCTAATTAAGAAACCGTTCGGTTGCAAATATAAGAGAAACTATTCGGTTGCAAAAACTTTTTTTGTTAAAATATTGGGGAATGTTTTAAGTTGAGCCGGCTGTGCGCTTTCCCAAATGTATTTTATAGGTTCTGGCCAAAAGTCAGCAGGTTATGATCCGGATCGAGAAGGGAAAACTCTTTCTGCCCCCAGGGTTTGATTTGTAAAGTGCCATTGGGATGAATAGCAATATTATTTATTAACAGCGATTGGTATAAGCCTTCAATGTCATCTGTTCTTATATAAACCTGGCCATAGTTTTCTTTTGGATCCAGCTCCTTAAACTCAAAAAAATGAATTTGAATGCTGTCCTTTTCTATCATCAGGTAGCCGTCATAATCGGCATTTCCATATTCTTTGAAACCTAACCGGCCAATATAATAACTCCGTGTAACCGCTTTGTTGCGCATGGGTAATTTGGGGTGGATGGCTGTCAGCATTTTATCTTATTAAGAATTGTAAGATAAATTTAATTTATAAAGCAGGCAAATAAACAGTAAAAACAGAGCTCTTAAAAGGCCGCCAAAGGCGACGAAATATCATTGCGAAGCGAGGACGCTTCGCACAGCTAATGCCACTTGTTCATTTGCTATCATAACAAACTGGCTACATAATACCCTGCCACCATTTTTTAAATGTTTGGGTGCTGTCTTGTAACCGTATGGGTTCGCCTATCATAGGGGTCATTAAATGAATGCTGTCTTTTTCAGCAGCTTTTGAAATATTTTCCAACGGTTCGTACCAGGCATGCATGGCTAAAGCGTACCGCGAGTTATGTACTGTGAACAGGCGCCTGGGCTGCAGGTCTTTTACCGCCTTAACCAGGTCTTCAGGTGTGAGATGTATGTATTTCCAGTCGTTGTTGTATTGTCCGTTTTCGAGTATGGCCAGGTCGATAGTGCCGAAGCGGCTTTTGATGTCAGCAAAATGTGTGTCGTAGCCCGAATCGCCACCCAGGTAGATATTGCCGGCATTACTTTGCAGCATATAGGAGGCCCAAAGCGACCGGTTCCTTTTAAAGCCACGGCCCGAAAAATGCCGTGCAGGTAAGGCTGTAATGGTGAAGCCGCCATTTACCTGGATTTGCTCATTCCAGTCAAGTTCTGTGATCTTATTTTTGTCAAAGCCCCAGTACTCCAGGTGCTGGCCCACGCCCAACGGGCAAATCACTTTACCAACCCTGTCTTTCAGGTTCAGCATCGTTTTATAGTCCAGGTGATCCCAATGATCATGGGTTAGAATAAGCACATCTGCATCAGGCAGGTCTTCGGGGTTATAAATGGAAGTGCCATTAAAGGCTTTATTAAAAGCAGATAAAGGCGATGCCGTTACCAAAACAGGATCGACCAAAAATTTTTTACCATCGAGTTGCAGGTATAAAGAGGAATGCCCCATCCACACTAACAGGTTCTGGTTAGGGTTTAATTGTTTAAGATGGGTTTTTACCGCGGGAATATCTTTCCCGGGGCGAAGGCCATTTACTTTTTTAAAGAGAAAATCATACATCACGCTTACCATGTTCCGGTCTGACGAAAAATTGGGTGTGGGGCTCAGGTTTTGAAAAGCTCCATCCTTATAATTGGGAGATTTTTTGATGCGTTCTAATCTTTCGCCGGAAGGCGCTTTGCCAAAGCTTGCCTGGTTCATAAATATTGCAGTAGCTACTATAATAATCGCTACGATAGATAACAGCACCCACATTATTTTTTTGAGTTTATTTTTTAAAGATGATTTCATTACCTGCGGGATAATACAAAATTGCTAAAAGGAGCTTAAGCTAAGCCCTGTTTTTGAAAACGGCTGCATGTGCTTTTTACTTTAAATCCAGCTTTTTTATTCATTTGGACGGGGCTTCTGTAAAACCAGCCGTTTTATTTATGTGCAGTGCCTGTTGCCTTGCACTAAGCGCTATGCCTGTTCAAAATCATAGCGATAATCATTTTATTACAATATCATATTTACCAAGTAGCCCGGTCAATCCATCGGTAGAAAATTTTGCCTTTTTTATTTTATTATTTTCGGGGTCAATGGTATAATTATACGCGGTTGAGAAATCCGCTTTTTCAAGGAGGGTGCTGTCGAACAACGTGCCTTTCAGATCGCAGTTATCGAAAAAGGCATGGGTCAGGTCGCATTCGGCAAAATCAACCTCATGCATCGTGCAATCCTTAAACAAAATCCCTTTTAGTTTGAGTTTGTAAAAAGAAGAGAAATTAAGTGTGCAGTTTTTAAAGGTTGCAGAGAATAAAAAATTGTTGCAGGCATCAAAATGCAGGCCCAGCAGCTTACAGTCGCGAAAGCTTACATCACGGAGAACGGTTTGAACAAGTTGGGCATTGCTGCAATCGCAATGCTGAAAACCACAATCAATAAAGCTGTATTTACTTAGATCTGTATTTGAAAAATGGCAGTTTATAAAATTACAGGCATCATACTCCGCCACCGGTAAAGGGTGGGCAAAACCATCCCTGTTTACAAATTCCTGTTCAGTAAAATAATTTTCCATCTGTTATGACCGGTTATTTCATTTTAAATGAAGACATCCCTGCTTCTTAATCTTGCTTCCTCCAGGTCCAGTTCGCGCTCTTTATCCCGGATCAGCTCTTCATCAAACGCTTTACTGTATAAAAAGTTATTCAGTGCTTTTCTTTTTGCATCAATTACCCCCAGCAGCATTTGCTTTAAACGCGGCGGACCCTTCTTCACGGGTTTGGAGAAGCCATCCAGCCCGTCTTCAATTTTTTGTTTGCTGATGCGTATGATACGTTCGTACCGGTTGAGCACTGCTTTAAAATGCTCATCGTTTTGTATCTCTTCTGCATAGTTTTTTTCAATATAGCCAATGGATGCTTCGGATAACCGTAGTTTGATCAATTGCTGATCCAGCGCCATTTTTCCAGCCTGCCGGTCTTGTATTTTCAGCAATTTAATAATAGGAGATATGGTTAGCCCGGGCAACACCAGTGTTAATAATATCACTACAAATGTCATAAACAGGATGAGAAAACGGTAGGGAAACATTTCATTGGCTTCGTTAATAAAAAAGGGAATGGAAAGCGCTGCTGCTAAGGATACCACTCCCCGCATGCCACACCATGAAATTAAAAAAGCCTCTTTACCCGTTAACAGCGGTTCTTTTCCGGGATGTTTCCTGTCAATAAAAAACCGGTACATATTTATGGTGTATACCCATATCACGCGAATAACGATCACTGCCACAGCCATCACCATACCGTAAAAAAGCGCTTCTTTGATGGTATGGTGCGTAAAATTTTTTGCCAGGTAAGGAAGCTGTAGCCCAATGAGTATAAATATAAACCCGTTGAGCAAAAAGGTAAGCGTGTCCCAAAGGCTGCTGATATTTAAACGCGACTCATAAGTAAGAATATGGTGAGAGTGATAGCTGATGAACAATCCTCCCGCAACAACAGCCAGTACGCCGGAAAAACGAAAATGCTCGGATACCAGGTACATTACATACGGCGACAGGAGCGTTAAAGCGGTATCTATTGCTCTGGTAGTGGGAAAGTATTTATGAATAAGATATATGACCCCGCCTATTGCCAGCCCTACCATAACGCCGCCAAAGGCCATCAAAAAGAAGCTTTGGGTAGCTTCCCAGATATTGAACTGCCCGGTTATTACAGCCATCAATGCAAACCTGAAAACGATCAGGCTGGAAGCATCATTCACCAGGCTTTCGCCTTCCAGCAGGGTGGTTACATTGCGCGGTACATTTAATTTTCGTAAAACAGAAGTAGCAGCTACCGCATCAGGCGGTGATATGATGCCTCCCAGCACAAAGCCCAGCGCCAGTGTAAAGCCGGGGATCAGCCAGTGCGAAAGAAAGGCGATAATAGTAGAGGTGAAAAACACCAGCCCAAAACCAAACCGGGAAATGGGCCTTCGGTACTTCCAGAAATCGGCCCAGGGAATTTGCCAGGCAGCGGCAAAAAGTATGGGTGGCAGGAAAATATAGAAAACAATATCGGGGTTGATCCTGAAATCGGGGATACCGGGAACCAGGCTTATCAGCAGTCCGCCAATTACCAGGAAGATAGGGTAGGCAATCTTTAGCTTATTGCCCAGCATAGTGAGTAATGTAATAATGAATAACAGCGAAATGACCAGCAGCAGGGTTCTCTCTAACATATAATAATTACGATCTTTCTTTATGCCACGAATTCCGGCGTCCTGCGCGGCAGTGATGATTTGGGCGATACACCCCTTTGTTATACAAACAGGTACACCATTAATGCGCGAATATATTTTCAGCTTTTCCGATTAGTATCAGGATAGCTATATTTTCATTTGTTATACAGAGTATACCAGTACCTGTTTTCTTTTTTTGTCACAAACGGGCAGATAAGCATGTATCTATGCATCTGTAACAATTTTTATATTCCGGACAAATCATAAGATAGCCTGCTTCTCCGGCATGTTGTAATATAATAAAAATTGCGGAAAAGAGCTACTCTTTTTTATACGAAAGTGCATACTGCTTGGGTGTAAGGCCATATTTCTTTTTAAATTCAAGGCTGAAATGCTTCCTGTCCTGGAAACCTACAGCATAGCAAACCTCGTATACCGCCATTGTATTTTGCTGCAGCATTTCGGCTGCTTTCTGCAGTTTCACAGATTTAATAAAATCGTTAACAGAGAGGTTGGTTACGGCCTTCATTTTTTTATAAAGCACGGGTATGCTCATAGCCACTTTTTGCGCCAGCAGGGCTACATTGAATTCCGGTTCATCCAGGTGCTTTTCTATAATATGCAGCACCTCATTCAAAAATGCATCATCCAGCGGGTTCGAAACTTTTTGTATGCCGGGCCTCTCTTTGGGGGCAGGAAGCAGGAGTTCCTGCTGTATGTATTGCTGCACCCTTTCGCGAACTCTTTCGCGTGTAGCCAGCAGGTTTCTTACATTCAGCTCTAATATGCGCCGGTTAAAGGGTTTGGTAAGGTACAGGTCGGCCCCTTTATACAGCCCGTCAATATGGTCCTGTTGCGTGGTTTTCGCGGTTAGTAAAATAACGGGGATATGGCAGGTGCGGACATCTGATTTGATACGGTTACAAAAACTCAACCCGTCTTCGTTCGGCATCATTACATCGCTTATAATGATATCCGGCAGCTGTTCGCTGGCATGCAGCCAGCCTGTGGCAGCATCTTCTTTCAGTATCACATTATAAGCGCTGGAGAGTATTTCGTGGATGGTACTACGGATATCTGGATTATCATCTACTACCAGTATGGAAAGCTGTCTTTCGCCGATATAGTTTTCGAAAAGAGAGGCGTCTTCTTCTTCTTTTGCGGAAGATGGAACCGCAACTTCATGCGCTGCCACATTTACCTGCGGCCCGGGGATGCTGATAGGGCGGTTAAAATGCTCAAAGCCCTTCTGAAGAAAAACGGCGAATGTGGTTTTTCTTTCATTTGTCTCTTCTGCCAAAGTGCTGGCTACCTCTATTCTTGCTCCGTGAAGCGCCGCTATTTTGCTGGAGAGTGCCAGCCCGATACCGTAGCCTTTATTCTGGGAGCCGGCATCATTTACCTGGAAAAAATTATTGAAGAGCTTATCCTTGTACTCCGGCGCTATACCCCGCCCGTTATCCGTAACTGTTACTTTAATATACGGACCCTCTTCTGTGATATGTACGTCTATCCTGCCCCCATCGGGTGTAAACTTAAAAGCATTACTGATCAGGTTAAAAAATACTTTTTCTAACTGCTCTTTGTCAAAATATAATATTTGTTGCTGTATATCGTGGGTAAAAGAGATATGCATGTCGCGTGCCAGGGAAATCTCGGTGAAATACTCATAAATTTCCTTTACAAAAGCTACAATATCATAAGGAGCGATCTGGAGTTTCATATGCTCGGTTTCTGCTTTTCTGAAATCCATCAGTTCTTCAGAAAGACGAAGCAGGTTGCCGGCATTCTTTTTAATATGCTGAAACTGTTGCTGCAGGTAGTTATCATTAGCCCTGTCTTCGATCATTTTATCAACCGGAGACATGATCAGCGTGAGGTGTGTTCTGATCTCGTGGGTCACGTTGGTAAAGAAATCGAGCTTGTTCTGATGCAGCGCCTCTTCTTTTTTTATCAGCTCCTGCAAATAGAAATAGCGGATGATAAAAAACAGGATGGCACCAAACAATATAATATAAGCCACGTAAGCCCACCAGGTTCTCCATACCGGCGGAAGCACTTCAATAGCCAATTCTTCAGCAGGACTCCATTTCCCGTCATTGTTAGCACCTTTTACAACTAAAGTATATTTGCCTGGTTTAAGGTTCATATAGGTAACAGCAGGCTTGTCCGTCTCAATCCATTTTGTGTCAAACCCTTTCAGGATATAGGCATACCTGTTTTTTTCCGGTTTGATGTAATTCAGAAGGGCAAATTCTATGGTAAAAACGTTTTGATTATACGTCAGTTTCAGCCCTGATGATGGATCAATTGCTGCGATTTTAGGTTGGTTGAGCGTTTTCAGGCCGGTAAACACAATGGGAACATTCAGTGTATTGGAAAAAAATGATAAGGGGGCGAAGCTGATGAGGCCATTATATCCCCCGAAATAAAACATACCGTCGTCGTCTTTAAAATAGGCATTGTAGTTAAATGTGTTGGAAGGCAACCCATCAGCTTTGGTATATAGCTGAGATTTACCGGTACTTGGCTCCAGCTTTATTAAACCCGCTTTGGTACTCACCCAAAGCAGCCCCCTGGTGTCTTCCAGTATGCCATAAACATCGTTTTCGGTTTTGGGTTGCCTGAACAGGTAAGCATATACTTTGCCTGCTGCGGGATTGTATTTTTTCAATCCGCCACCTTCAATCCCAAACCATATATTCCCCTGGCTGTCTTCCTGTATACAGGTAATGTAAAGGTTTTGCTGTAAAGAGATATTGATATATAAATTGGCAGAATCAACTATTTTATGTCCATTTTTAACAATAAACAGACCCGAAGAAGTAGCAATCCAGGTATTATTTCTGCTGTCGGAGAAGATCTTTTTTATATTTTTTCCTTTCAAAAGGTTGCGGTTGTAATCGTTGCTGATATCAGTAAGATTGATGCCCTGCCTCCTGTATATATTTAAAGCCTGTATACCTCCCTGTATGCCCAGCCAGAGGTTATTTTCGTGATCTTCTGCAATGGTGGATATTTCTGATGTCATGAATGAAGGGCTGTCTGGAGTATAAAAGTACTTTTTGAATGCTCCGGCACGATAGAGGTTCAGCCCGCCCGCATGAGTACCGGCCCATATATTTCCGTCCCTGTCCCTGTAAATAGTTTTAATAAGGTTGGAGCCCACACTATTGGTTCCCAGTGTGTAATAAGTAAAGCTTTTGGTAGGTCTATTATAGTAATTCATGCCGCCCCCTTCTGTTCCGATCCATAGATTTCCTTTAAGATCTGACGCTATGGAGCTAACTACATTATTGCTTAAACCTGTTGACAACCCGTTATTTTTCCATGTCCGGAATTCAGATGGAAAGGGGTTGATCAGGTTAATGCCTCCAAAATAAGTACCGATCCATACCAGGTTATTTTTATCTACAAAAATGCTGTGTACAGAATTCTGGCTGAGGCTATGCCTGTTTACGGGGTCATTTTGGTAGCTGACAGCGGTTTGAGCGTGCCAGTTGATACAGGTTAACCCCTCTTGTGTTCCAATCCAGATATTTCCTGCTGTATCCGGCCTTATCACGCGCACAAAATTGTTGATCAGCGATAGCTTGGAAGTGCCTGTATGAATTCGTGTAAAAGATCCTGTAGCTTTATGAAACAGGTTAATTCCCTGGCTTTGGGTGCCTACCCATAAATTATGATACTTGTCGGCAGTAACCGACGTGATCGCATTACTGCTGATGCTGGCCGGGTTCTGTGGATCGTGTTTAAAAGAGGTGTATACTATGTCGGTTCCGGTAAACTTTATTTTTACGAGACCTTCACTGGTCCCTGCCCAAAGGATACTGTCGCCGTCACAAAATATACTGCTTATTCTCAGATTGCTAAAGGGGTGCCCCGCACTATCATGGATGGTGGCTTTTTCAAAAGTGAAATTTTTCCTGTTTTTCAGCCGGTAAAGACCCAAACTGGTGCCTACCCAGATGTTTGACCGGCTGTCTTCAGCCAGGCAATAAACATACGTCCGGCCATTTTTACCTTCAAACCGGGCTTCTTTAAATCGATTGTTCCTGGTATCGTAGGCCAGCAGATCAGTGCTTGTACCTACCCATACATAATTGGCCTGATCTGCCAGCAGGCAGTTAATATCATTCTCCGAAGTGTGAGCACTGTTTTTTGAGACCGGCTTAAAAAATCTGAATTCTTTTCCATCAAACCGGTTTAAAGCTTCCCCTGCACCGATCCACATAAACCCTGTTTTGTCCTGCGCAATAGCGTAAACGCTGTTTCGCGAAAGACCGGCTTCCGTGTTCCAGCTGTTGAATGAAATTTTTTGCCCATTTGCGCAGGGAACGCCTGTAATTATGCAGCATATCCATATAGCTGCGCATAAAAGTTTATCAGTTTTACAGCTCATAGCAGGAGCTGAAAGCTACAAATTCTTTAGAGTTAATACATATATAATTTTTATATATATTTAGAATTGCAGCCTGAAAGAGAAAAAGTTAAATATTTATGAAAAATTTTTATTGATAATCAAATATTTATGTAAATCTGAATAAAAACCCCCTATTTTTTTAAAGATAGCACCGTATTGTTTTTTGAAATCGTTTAGATATTCATAACGATTTTTTAACACAAATGGTGGCTATAAAGTCAATTGTTTTTCTAAAACGTAAAAAACCAAATATTAACAGATTCCAAATGCAAGAGTACATGAAAAAACTAATGAACACTTTAATTGTACGGATGCTGGCTATTTCAATGGCGGCAGGTATTTCTGGCGCTGCCTTGGGGCAGGAAACAGACACGGTGCAGGTTATTGAATACAAAACTCCTTTCCAAATACCCCTTCCTGCTACAGGCAGTGCCGATTCGATAAGCGGTAAAAGGCTACTATCTTTTCCCGTAACCAATATTGAAGCATCTCTTTATGGCCTGCTTTCGGGTTTGGATATCAGGGCGTCTTCGGGTGACAGGTTCAGCGGGGCATCCTTAAATTTGAGAGGGCAAGCCCCGTTGGTGGTTATTGATGGAATTGTTAGGTCGTGGTCGGCGCTTAATCCTGAGCAGGTGGAAAGTGTTTCCGTATTGAAAGATGCTATTAGCCTTACCAGATATGGAATGCGGGGTGCTAATGGTGTACTGCTAATTACAACCCGCCGCGGGGGTATATCAAAACCAAGAATTTCTGCTACAGCACAAACCGGCGTTCAGCAGCAACTTTTCCAGGCAAAATACCTGGATGCCTATAATTATTCGGTGTTGTTAAATGAAGCGATGGTTAACGAAGGAAGTATGGCTCGTTACACTCCCTCCGATCTTGATTTGTATAAATCAGGAGGCGATAAGTTTGGACATCCTAATATAGACTGGCGGAACCTGCTTACTAACAAAAATGCCGGAATGCAACGGTATAATGTAAATATAGATGGTGGAGGAGCTGCTGCAAGGTATCACCTTGATTTTGATTATCTTAATCAAAACGGCTTTTTAAAATCAGGCAAGGAACTTAATTCTTATGAAACGAAGGATTATGCCGAACGGTATATCATCAGGGCTAATGTTGATGTAAAAGCTACTAAAACTACTACCCTTGGTGTAAATATTTTTACGAGAATTCGTGAATTGAATCAGCCGGGTGCGACAGTTTCCTCTATATATAATTATTTTTACTATACTCCAAACAATGCTTACCCTGTCTTTAACCCCCGCGACTCACTGGCAGGAACACTGCAATACAGGAATAACCTTTACGGGAACGTTTTTAAGTCCGGCTATATAAGATCTTTTGACAGGATATTATATTCAGATGTTGCTATCAGGCAGGAAATGCCTTTCATTAAGGGATTGTATGCCAAAGGCCTGGCTTCCTTTAACTATTCATTTGGACAAAACATTAACCGCTCTAAAACCTTCCCCGTCTATTCAATGGCGATAGGCTCGGTCAACGATACTACTTATACGCAGATAGGTACCAGCGGAGCACAGGCCAACAGCATTTCATATAGTGGCCAAAACAGGCAGTTTTATATGGAAGGTGGTTTGGGACACGATCTGTCAAAGAACAATCATAACCTGCATAGTGAGCTAATGTATTATGTAGACCGTTCGGATGTGGGCGGCTCAGGCGATTTGCCTATTTTAAACAAAAGCATTCTTAACTCTTACTTCTATAGCTATGCCGATAAATATTTTGTGGACCTGTCTGCCGCCTATTCTTATTTTAACCGGCTTCCCGAAAAAAACAGGTGGGGCTTCTTTCCTTCTGTAGGCGTAGGGTGGAAATTATCTTCTGAAGACTGGTTTGCATTGAACGCAATTGATTTCCTTAAAGTAAGAGCTTCTTACGGGAAAGTGGGTAATAACCTGAATATTGGCAATTTCTCCTATCTCGTTAGCTATGCTGAATCGGGACCTGCCTTCTATACCGGAACATCAACATCGCCTACGGCAAACGCTACCATTGTAGAACCTGCATTGGTAAATGATAATCTTAAATGGGAGAATTCTTATAATCTGAATGTAGGGATAGACCTGGGGCTATTGAAAAATTGCCTTACCATATCCGCTGATTACTTTAATAATAATATTACCGATAACCTTATTTTACGAAACTCGGGGGCTAGCAGTATTATTGGTACTGATTTAACGGTTGAGAACCTTGGGAAGTTGAAGTATTCTGGTATAGACCTGAGTGTGGATTATAATAATGGAACTGAGAAAAGGCTCAACTATATAATAGGTGCCAATATAGGGCTGATGCAGTCCAGGCTGGTATACGCAGATGAATTGCCCGCCGCTTATTCATATATGAGAAGAACCGGTCAGCCCATCAATCAGCCATTTGGCTATATAGCCGATGGGTTTTACAATACACAGGGCGAGCTGGATAAAGCGCCCATAATAGAGGGCTACACTCCACAGTTAGGGGATATTAAATTTAAGGACCTGAACGGGGATAACCGCATTGATATTTTTGATGAAACTGCTTTAGGAAATAAGGGCCCCAGAGTTTCCTACGGGTTATCTTTTATGGCAAGATTTTCAGGATTTGAGTTTTCCATGCTTTGGAACGGGTCTCAAAATAATAATGTATGGACCAATGTGCTGAACAATCTGGAGTTTCAAACAGGTCCTAATAACGGGATAGGACAGGCATCCGAAATGCACCAGAACAGGTGGACAGCGGCCACGGCCTCCGCCGCCACTTATCCCCGGCTGAGTTTGGGATACAATCCCAATAACCACCGGGCATCCAGCTTTTGGTTAAAAGACGGCAGTTATATCAGGCTAAAAAATGTAGAGCTGGCATATAATCTTCCAAAAAATTGGGTGAGCCATATCAGGTTACAAGGCATCAGGTTTTTTGTAAATGGCCTGAACTTGCTCACATTCACAAAACTCGAAGATATGGATCCGGAAATTACTTCTTCTTTATTTCCCAATACACGGGTATTTAACTGTGGCGTTAACGTGAAATTTTAAAACCATAATATGAATTGTACTGGTGAACATTTCATCAGACTAAAAATATCAACGGATGAAAACAATTTTTTATACTATATCACTGGCATTACTGATCGTCTTTTACAGCACATCGTGCAAAAAAGAAGTAGAAAAAGTTCCTTTTGAAAGGAATGATCTTGACAACATATTTGATGTATTGGATTCTAATGGCGACCAGGCAAAAAAATACCTTTATGGTACTTACACCTTGCTGCCCGAACTGTATGGGCGGTTAAATGATGGTTTTTTAGAATCTGCCACTGACGATGGCGTTCATATTAATATCAACAATATTACGGGTGCTTTTCGGCAAAACCGAGTATCATCAAGAAATGTTTTTGAAGCAAATATGTGGGCTCAAAATTACGAAGGCATCAGGCGCGTAAATGTGTTTTTAGCCAATATAGACAGAGTTCCCGTCAGGCCTTCAACATTAAGACCACAAATGAAGGCGGAAGCCAGGTTTTTAAGAGCTTATTTTTATTTTGAATTATTGAAGAGATGGGGCGGTGTGCCTGTGATAAAAGATAGCATTTACGATTTTAATACGAAGATTAATATTGCCCGTAATACAGCGGGAGAAACTTTTGATTACATTATCAGTGAATTAAACGCTGCCTTTGCAGATGCATTGCCACTTGCACAGTCAGATGTAACCTGGGGCATGGTTTCACGTGGTGGTATCATGGCATTAAAATCAAGAGTGTTACTATACAGGGCCAGTCCTTTGTATAACACCGGAAACAATACAACATACTGGAGCGATGCTGTTAATGCTGCTAAACAGATATTAGATTCTAATTATTACAGTTTGGCTACCAATTATATCACGTTGTTCAACTCGGTAAGACTAACAGGTACTGCACGTGAAATTATTTTTACTAAAATAAAAACAACAGGTACCGGTATAGAAACATTGAACGGCCCAGTAGGGTATGTGCAGGGATCGGGGGGTGCCAATAATCCTTCTCAAAACCTGGTGGATGCCTACCTGGTAAAAACGACCGGTAAGCGCATTACTGAAACCGGCTCAGGCTATGATCCTGCAAACCCTTATGCGAACAGGGATGATCGCTTTGCCGCCAGTGTTTTTTATAATGGTAAAAGCTGGTTCAACCGCCCGGTGCAAACTTATGAGGGGGGACTGGATAACCCTCTTAATACTCAAAACAGAACAAGAACGGGATATTATTTACGCAAGTTTATGGGCGCGTTTGAAACATCTACATCTATTTCCAGCCAAACACATAATCATATTTTATTCAGGCTTGGAGAAATAATGCTCAATTATGCCGAAGCCGAAAATGAACTGAACGGGCCGGGAGCAACGTCTTCTCCGGTATATCAAAACCTGATTAACATACGAAAGAGAGCTGGTGTGGCAGCCGGGAACAATGCTTTGTACGGTCTTCCTGCATCTGCTACCAAAGAGGAAATGCGTGAAATTATAAGAAACGAAAGAAGGATTGAGCTGGCTTTTGAAGAGCATCGGTTCTGGGATATCAGAAGGTGGAAAATTGCTGAAACAGTAATGAATCAACCGGTAAGGGGTATGAAAATCACTAATGGCCCCGCATTAACGTATGCTGTATTCGATGTGGAGCAATCCTCCTTCGATGCTTCTAAAATGTATTTCTACCCTATTCCATTTTCAGAAATGCAACGCAATCCATCATTAACCCAAAATCCTAATTGGAACTAAAATAATATCAGACATTATGAGAAATATTTTCCTGCTGCTATTTATATTTTGTATAAGTGTTGCAAATGCTCAAAACAGGCGAACTGTAAACGGGCGTACAGTGAACCAGGATGGGGCGCCGGTAATATATGCAACCATTCAGGTTGCCGGCGTACTTTCCAGGCAGGTACTATCTTCAGAAGATGGCTCTTTTGCTTTGGAGGTCAGTAACGGAGATATCCTTGAAGTAAGCTCCGTTGGTTATAGCTCTGCAAAAGCTATCATAAAACCCGATTCAAGTTATTATCTCATCAGGTTGCAATCCAATAATACTGAAATGGGCGAAGTGGTTGTAACCGGCTTTCAGAAACAAAGAAAACTAACAGTTACCGGGGCTATCAGCACGGTTACAGGAACCGAATTGGCACAAAGCCCGTCAGCCAGTTTTCAAAATGCCTTGGTAGGTCGCATGCCTGGTATTTTTCAGCAACAGGTAACAGGCCAGCCCGGTAAAGATGCTGCTAATATTTTTATAAGGGGCATAAGCACTTATGCTACTACCGGCGGCATCAATCAACCGCTGGTAATTGTAGATAATATGGAGTTTGATTATTCAAAGCTCAGCCAGATTGACGTAAATGAAATAGAAAGCTTTTCTATTTTGAAAGATGCCGCCAGCACTGCGGTGTATGGTATTAGAGGCGCCAATGGCGTAATTGTGATTACAACCAAGCGTGGTAAAGAAAGTAAGCCGGTTATTAATGTTACTATTAATAATGGTGTGCAAACGCCCACCATTTTGAGAAAACCTTTGGGCGCTGCTGATGGATTAATGCTGATAAGGGAGCAATTAATTCAACAAGGGAAAAATCCCGATACTGAAGAAGGGGGTTTATATACACAGGCCTCTATAGACAGTTTTCGTTATAGTTCCAACAGGTATAAATACCCAAGTGTGAACTGGTACGATGAACTGATCAGAAAATATGCCATGCAGAATAACCAGAACATAGATATGTCTGGCGGTAATCAGATCATGCGTTATTTCTTCACGCTTTCACATTGGTTTCAGGATGGTGTGCTGGCAGAGGTTCCCAAGAGCGAATCCTTTAACAGCAACTACTATTTAAGGAGGTTTAACCTGCGCACGAACCTCGACTTTACCGTTACCAAAACCCTTACTGTTAAAACGGACCTGAGAGCCAACTTTAGCGAGATTAACGAACCCAACCTTCCTGATGTTATGACCGGCGGTGCCTGGCCTATGTGGAGAAGGATTACGAGTGGCGTTCTTACACCCTGGTTGTACCCGGTAAAAAATCCAGACGGCAGCTACGCAGGAAAGATAGGTAATTATAGCCTCAACCCCGTAGGCATATTAGAATATGCCGGCTATAGCCGAGAGTTTAATAACGATTTCAATATTAATATTTCGGCTAATCAGAAACTGGGCTTTATTACCAATGGCCTGGAAATAAGCGGTGCGTATTCTTTTGCTCAGAATACAGGGTTTACAAGAACATTAACAAGAGGACGGTTCCCAACTTATGTGTACAATGACGATGGTTCTTACACTCCTGTATTCAGCGATCTTACAAGACTGACGCAATTGTCAAGAGCCGCGGGATACTTAAGGCCGGTGCGAAAGACCAATAAGCAATTACAGCTTTCTTATAACAGAACTTTTGGTTCCCTGCATAATGTTTCGGCCAATGTGGTAGCCATGGAAGTAATGAACCGTATTATTAATGCTACATCCGGTCAGCCCAATAGGACAGAAGTGTATAAAGGTATAAACGGCCAATTCGTTTATACGTATGATAATAAATACATACTGGGATATACAGCCTCTTACAGCGGAACCGATAAATTTAAATCAGGCAAAAAGTTTGGTTACTTCCCGGCCTATTCAGCTGGATGGGTGCTGTCGGAAGAAAATTTCTTTAAGGACAAGGTGGGTTTTGTAAACTTCTTTAAAATACGCGGATCTTACGGAACAACCGGGACAGACAATATTGCTGCAACAGATTATTTATATGTTGACCGGTACGCAAGATCAACGAATACCTATTTATTCGGTGAGGTACCCAGTGGTATCGCAACCATCTCTCCGGCATCAATAGCCAATGAAACCATTACCTGGGAGAAAAAGCGCTCTTACAATATTGGTGTAGACTTAAAGTTGTTTAATAACAGCGTAGATATTGTGGTTGACCGATTTGACGATTTAAGATATGACATTCTTTCAACAAGGGCTACGGTACCTACTTTTGCCCAAATAGAACTAACACCCACCAACCTGGGCCGTGTATCCAATAAAGGATGGGAGTTCGAGGTAAAATACAAAAATACCATTGGTCAGGATCTTTCTTATTTTATAGGAGGTAATTTATCTATTGCTAAAAATACCATCCTTTTCAGGGATGAGCCATACAATTTCCGTAACCCGTTAAATATGACAACCGGTAATCCTGTGGGCCAAATATTTGGCTACCGTTCTCTTGGCTTTTTCCAGACACAGGAAGAAATTAATAACGGACCAACTGATTTCAGAACAGGATTAAAGCCCGGCGATTTAAAATATGAGGATGTAAACGGAGACGGCGTTATCAATGACCAGGATATTGTACCTATTGGGTTACCGGGTGTTCCGCCTTATACTTTTGGTTGCTCTGCCGGCTTCAGCTATAAAGGTTTTGATCTGTCGGTATTGTTCCAGGGCGCTTCAGGCAGTAATCTTGCTGCTAATACCATGCTGCAGATCGGTAATGTAAATGGTACGCCAATGGAGATACACCTGCAGCGGTGGACGCCCGAAACAGCGGCTACTGCCGAAATGCCCCGTTTAGGAGGGCCCAACTTTGATAACTCTTCGTTTTGGCTAAGAGATGCAAGCTACTTGAGATTAAAGAATTTTGAAACGGGATATACGTTTGGAACATCATTTCTGAAGAGTGTAGGAATCAAATCGTTCCGCATTTTTGCCAATGGTCAAAACCTTATTACCTGGTATAAGCTGAAGATTTATGATGTAGACCCTGAATCTCAAAATGATAATGCTACTGCTGCGTATACCAACTATCCGCAAATGAAAGTGATTAACCTTGGATTACGTGCTACATTCTAAGAAACAAAAATCATGAAACACTCCTTTAAGTTTTTCATGTTCACAAGAATGTTTACAGCACCTTCCTCCAGACCATTAAAATATAAAAAATAAACTGATGAAATTGAAATATATATTACTCGTCCTTCCGTTTTTTGTTAGTATCCTGTTGCTATCCTGCAGAAAGGATTCGGAAAGCAGCCTGTTTGATGTTAAACCGGATGACATTCCATACAATGAACAAAAAGTGTTTAACGACAGTATTCAAACTATGGAGTTTCTAACGTCTATTTACCGGAACCTGTCTTACAATTATTTTTTGGATAATGGCCAGTTCGGTGGCGGGTACTGGGCCTTTACTGATGCCACTGATGACGGCGAATGCCGGTGGAGTGGTAATGCCCAGATCGGTCCCATGTTCAACCTGAACACATTTCCGTCAGAATCCGGATGGAGCCGCTTTAATAATGCCTGGAGCCAGGGTTATAAGAATATACGTTGGTGTAATATTTTTTTGAAGAACAAGGACAGAGCGCCTATCTCTGCAGTTGTTAAAAGCCGGCTTGAAGGGGAAGTTCGGTTTTTAAGAGCTTATTATTATTTGCATTTGTTGAGGTTATATAGCGGTATTCCTATTGTAGGAGATAGTGTTTATACCCTTACAGATCCCATTAAGGCAACAAGATCCACATTCGATGAATGTGTAACCTATCTCAGCGCCGAGTTTGATGCAGCTGCCAGTCTTCTGCCATTGAAACACCAGGCAAGTGATTTTGGCAGGCCCACGAAGGGCGCTGCACTGGCTTTAAAATCAAAGTTATTATTATATGCTGCCAGCCCGTTATTTAATGGAGAGAATATTACTACAAATGCAGCTGTTGCTTCTTTGACAGGATATGCCAGCTTTGATAATCAGAGATGGAAAAAAGCTGCTGATGCTGCAAAAGCTGTAATAGACCTTAATCAATACACACTATTGCAGGGCAATCCCGCAGTTACTAATCAGCATGGCTTGTACCTGGCCACCACACAACGCGTAAACGATGAATTGATTTTTTCTATTCTTCCTACTTCAAATCGATTTACAGACAATGCGCTGCTGCCTCCCAGCAGAGGCGGACAGTATTATTCTTTTCCATCCCACGCTCTGGTTGATGCCTTTGAAATGAACAACGGAAAGCCGATCACTGATCCCTCTTCAGGATATGTTGAGACCAATCCCTTTGTAAACAGAGATCCGCGCTTTTACGTAACCATTTTATATCAGGGTGCCCAATGGCTCAATACCAATCTTACAACGTTCTCAGGAATTAATTTTGCCGTAAACTCCACTACCGGTGATGCTTTTGGTACATCTACAAGAACCGGCTTCTTATTCAGAAAATTATGTAACGAGGGAGCTACAGGCAGTGGTGGATTGGCTACTAATGCAGGCTTTATAGTAAGCCGTTATGCAGAAATTTTGCTGAGCTATGCCGAGGCTTTAAACGAATTCCAGGGACCTACACCCGAAGTGTATCAGGCTGTGGAAACCATACGTCAGCGGGCAGGTCTTAATCCTTATACATTATCCACTGGGATGAGTAAAGAGCAGATGAGAGCTGTTATAAGAAATGAGAGAAGGGTAGAGCTGGCTTTTGAAGAGGCACACCGGTTTTTTGATATAAAGCGCTGGAAGATAGCAGAAGTAGTAGATAATCAGCCTTTAATTGCCAGAAGATATCCAACACCTGCTTCAACTGGCGAAAGAATTACCGCGGAAACAAGGGTTTTTGCAGCACCAAAAATGTATAACTTTCCTATTCCTTTAACAGAAGTGAATAAAGCCGGTGGTGCCATACTCCAAAATCCAGGATGGTAAGAGAATAATTGCATAGCGAAAAGTTTTAACTAACACCCAATTGTGATAATGAATAGATTTTTTTTGATGTTGTTTGCCTTACAGTTAATAATAGTAACAAAGAGTAGTGGACAAAATGTTTCTCAAACAGACATGTGCCAGCTCATCAAAGAGAACTTTGCCTTTGCCGATTCCCAGTACAGGTATATGATGACATTGACCCCGGCAGATAGAATGCCGCAGTCCTATGATGCAAAGAATGATAAGTTCATTGCCTACGAACGTACCTGGTGGTGTACCGGTTTTTATCCGGGGGCGCTTTGGTATATCTACGAGCAAACCGGCGATCCTGCCATAAAAAAAGAAGCGGAACGAACGCTGGCGGTTATTGAGTCTAATAAAACATACACCGGCAATCACGACCTGGGTTTTATGATGTATTGCAGCTTTGGCAATGCTTATCGCCTTACCCAAAACGAAGCATATAAGGATATTATATTTCAGTCGGCCGCTTCTTTGGCCACCCGTTACCGGCCCGATGCAAAGATCATCCAGTCCTGGAACAGTAACCAGTATTTTAAATGCCCGGTTATTATTGATAATATGATGAACCTTGAGCTGTTATATTGGGTAACCGACAACGGTGGCGGTAAGCGGTATAAAAATATTGCCATTACGCATTCCAACACTACATTACAGAACCATTTCAGGCCGGATTACAGCAGCTATCACGTAATAGATTACGACCCTAAAACCGGCAAAGTGCTCCGCAAGGCAACCTGGCAGGGAGCCGCAGATTGTTCTGCCTGGGCCCGTGGGCAGGGCTGGGGCTTATATGGCTATACCATGATGTACCGCTTTTCAAAAGACAAGCGCTACCTGGATCATGCCCGGAAAATAGCCGGCTTTATTTTAAAGCATCCTAATCTTCCCGAGGATAAAATTCCTTACTGGGATTTTGATGCCCCTCAAATTCCAATGGCTAAAAGAGATGCTTCTGCGGGAGCGCTGATTGCATCTGCTCTGTTAGAGCTGGCGCAGTACACCAGCGGCACCGAAAAGCAATCGTATATTGATAATGCCCGGGATATGATTGTTTCTTTATCAGGCAAAAAATACAAAGCCAAGGTAGGTGAGAACGGGGGCTTTCTGTTAAAACACAGTACCGGCGCCCTGCCGTTAAATTCAGAAATAGATGTGCCATTGATTTATGCAGATTATTATTACCTGGAAGCATTGAAGCGGTATAAAGACTGGTATTTATAAAATAAAAATAGAAGCATGAATAGAACCGTCCTGAAAATAATTATAACGGTGTTTTTATCAGGAACACTGTTATATGCCAACGCACAAAGCTGGACAGGCCCTAAGGAAAAGCCTAAAGAGCGTATTGAATTAGAGTATGGCCCTTTACATACGGGTAAGCGTACCGATGCCGATATGCAGCGATTTCGGGAATATGGTTTGGGGCAGTTCATTCACTGGGGCGTATATGCGATTGCCGGTGGGGAATGGAATGGTGTAAAAGCACCGACCGCATCTGAGTGGATAAGGGTATGGTCTGGCAAATCTGCACCGCAGAACTGGAGAGAAACATATGATAATCTTTACAAACAATTCAATCCGGAAGATTTTGATGCCAAACGGTGGGCCAGGCAGGCCAGGCAAATGGGCGCCCGTTATATGATCATTACCACCAAGCATCATGATGGTTTCTGTTTGTGGCCCAGTAAGTATTCCCGCTATACTATCGCACAATCTCCCTATAAGAAGGATGTTATAAAACAGCTGGTGGATGCATACACCACAGAAGGGATTGATGTGTATCTGTATTTTTCTATTATCGACTGGCATAATAAAGATTACCAAAGCGCCGCGCCGCAAACGGATGTGCAAAAAGCCTCGTATAAAAATTTTCTGACCTATACCCGGAACCAGCTTTTTGAACTGCTGGATAATTATCCCCAAATGAAGGGGTTTTGGTTTGACGGAACCTGGGACAAAGCCTGGATCGACTCTTACGAGTGGACCTACCAGTTAGAAAAAGACCTGCGCGCGGCGCATCCCGGACTGATTATCGGCAGCCGGTTTAGAAATGATGAGCATGGCAAGCGGCATTTCGACTCGAACGGGGATTTGCTGGGCGATTATGAGCAGGGTTGGGAGCGGAAGCTGCCGGCAAAATACGAGTGGCTGAATGGAAACGACTGGGATGGTGTAATGACCATCCCGCCAAACGGCTGGGGATATATTAAAGACTGGTCGCCGTTCTATACAAAAACGGCTTATGATTTAATCGACATGCTGATGCATTCGGTGTCGATGGGTGGTAACCTCGTTATCAATTTCGGACCGGATGGAAACGGGCGTATGCATACAGGTGAGGATAAGCTTGCCCGGGAAATAGGCGATTGGATGAAAGTGAACAATGAAGCTGTTTATGGCGCGGCACATGCGCCGTTAGAACCATCGCAGTATGGTTATTATACCCAAAAAGAAAAGGCTTTGTATTTAACGGTATTTAATCGCCCTGTAAATAACCAGGTAAGAATAAAAATTCCGAAAGAGGCTACTGATGTACCCACTGCTGCCCGTCTTTTAGCCGATAAGGCGCCTTTAAAAATGAAGTTTACCGATATAGGGCTGGACCTCGATAAAAATGTGTATTTTGATATTACGTTGCCTGATTCTTTTGTAAGCAAAGAGCCTTTTGTGATAAAAATTGATATAAAGAAAGGAAAGATCAACGCTAAAGAGCTGGAAAATGCACATATGTAAACCCGGGGTTGGGTAGCGGGTCTTATAACTGTTATACAAAATTGCTGGTGAAAGGGCCTGCCGCGAAAAGACAGGCTCCGGCAATAGTTGCGTTGCTTTTGTGTCTTTTTGACCTACAGCTGAAACGCGGAAATTTGTATGCATCCTGTTTATTAAAAGTAATATGTTAATGAAACAATTTGCCAGGTTCATTTTATGGGGAGCGATATTGCTCATTCTTCCTGCTGTTAAAGGCCGATCGCAGGATCAGGTGCCCGCCTGGGCCAAAGAATCACCCGGGGGCAAAACAAAGCGTATGGAGTGGTGGACCCATGATCGCTTTGGCATGTTCATACACTGGGGCTTGTATGCATTACCCGCCCGGCACGAGTGGGTGCAGAGCCGCGAAAGAATTACCCCGGAAAACTATAAAAAGTATTTTGAAAATTTCAATCCGGATCTGTATGATCCCGTTCAATGGGCAAAAGAAGCTAAAGCCGCAGGTATGAAATATGTGGTACTAACCACTAAACATCACGAAGGCTTTTGCTTATGGGATAGCAAATACACCGATTATAAAGTTACTAATACGCCTTACGGGAGGGACCTGTTGAGGGATTTTGTGGATGCGTTCCGGGCAGAGGGTCTGAAAGTGGGATTTTATTATTCTTTGATAGACTGGCATCATCCTGATTTTATTTATGATGGCAGCCACCCGCCTACACCATCTGCCAAAGAAGAAAGAGCAAGGGCTAACGCAGGCAGGAAGATGGAGCGCTATCAGCAATACATGAAAGATCAGGTTACAGAACTGCTTACCCGGTATGGAAAAATAGACCAGTTGTTTTTTGATTTTTCCTATGCGGAAAAAGGATATAAGGAGTGGGACGCTGAGAATTTATTAAAGCTGGTACGTAAGCTGCAGCCAGGTATTATTGTCAACGATAGGCTGGGCCTGAATGAAACTTCCTGGGGATGGGACTACAAGACCCCTGAACAGTTCATGCCCGCAGAATGGGTAAAAGTAAACGGCGTGAAAGTACCCTGGGAAACCTGCCAGACCTTTTCCGGCTCATGGGGTTATTTCCGTGATGAGTATTCCTGGAAAAGCCCGGAGCAGCTGGTGGTAATGCTCGTAGAAACGGTTAGCAAAGGCGGGAACCTGCTGTTGAATGTGGGCCCTACTGCCCGTGGCAACTTCGATGACAGGGCATCGGACCGCCTGGCCGCAATAGGCAGGTGGATGAAATATAACAGCAGGTCCGTTTATGGCTGTACAGAAGCCCCGGAGCTGTTTAAGAAGCCGGCTAATTGCCTGCTTACCTATAATGCCGCAAAGAAGCGCCTGTACATACATGTACTCGCATGGCCGTTCAAAACCCTTTTGCTGGAAGGGTATAAAGGCAAATTCAAGTATGCCCAGTTGCTGCAGGACGGATCAGAGATCAGGTTCTCAACTCATACCAATCCCGGAGGTCATACAACCGAAACTTCCGGGGAAAATGATGTGATGCTGCAATTACCCGTACAAAAACCCGATACCCTGGTACCGGTTATTGAACTGATTTTAGAATAAACTTTTGAAACGGAATACATGAGGATAAACATTTTTCTGATACTGTTATTTTTCCAGGCAACAGTAAAGGCGCAAAATAGTTGCCCGGTGATACCGGCTCCCGTTGAATCGGTAAAAACAAAAGACAGCTTTGCGTTAAGCGGGCAAACGCAACTTTTTGTTGACAGCCCCGAATTGAAATCAGCGGCCGCCTACCTGCAGTTTCAAATGCTGGAAATGTTTTCCATTCCCCTGTCTGTTACACCGGTGGCCCGGTCTTTCAATGCCATCGAATTACGGGTAGACAAAAATGTATCTTCCGGCAACGAAGGCTATCGCCTGTCCGTCAGCAATAAAAAAATAACCATTACCGGCAGCTCGGTAGGCGGCGTAATCAATGGTATTTCCAGCCTGCTGCAGGTATCGGCTTTTAAAATGAGAGCAGGCGAAACAATTATACTCGATGGCTGGACGATCAAAGACGAGCCCTTGTATAGCTGGCGCGGATTCATGCTCGATGAGTCGAGGCATTTTTTCGGGATAGATAAAGTGAAATCCATTTTGAACTGGATGGCTTTTTACAAGCTTAACCGTTTTCACTGGCATTTGACCGATGAGCCGGGCTGGCGTATTGAAATAAAAAAATATCCCCGGCTGGCTTTGGTTGGCGGAATAGGGTCTTATACCAATCCTGATGTGCCGGCACAGTTTTATACGCAGCAGCAAATTGCAGAAGTAGTGCGGGATGCAGCTGAAAGAAACATTGTGGTGATCCCTGAAATTGATATGCCGGGCCATGCCACTGCTGCTAATAAGGCTTATCCCGCGTTTAGCGGCGGCGGCAGCGATAAACACCCCGAATTTACTTTTCACCCTGGTAAGGAAGCTACCTATGGTTATTTGACCGATATTCTTCGCGAGGTAAACGCATTGTTTCCGTCGGGGATGCTGCACCTGGGCGGAGATGAAGTGAGTTTTGGTAATGATAAATGGATGGCCGATGCAGATGTAAAAAACCTGATGACCCGCAATAAGCTAACTACGGTGCAGCAGGTAGAACAATACTTTATGCAACGAATGGCCGACTCTGTGTATAGTATGAATGCCCGGCTGCTGGCCTGGGATGAAGTGGCGGCCATGAATTTGCCCAAAGACAGGACCATTGTTTTTTGGTGGCGGCACGATAAACCGGAGCAGCTGCAAACTGCTCTAAACAAAGGATTTGAGACGGTACTTTGCCCGCGCCTGCCATTTTATTTTGACTTTGTGCAGGACAGCACACATACAGCTGGCCGCAAATGGGGGAAAGCCTATATCCCGCTGAAAGATGTTTACAACTTTAATGCCCGTACTTTACCCGTGGTTACTGCAACCAATCAAAAACAGGTATTAGGTATACAGGCCAACCTGTGGACAGAAACCATGCAGGATAGCTACCGGCTGGATTACATGCTTTATCCCAGGATAGCGGCTTTGGCAGAAGCTGCCTGGACGCCTGCTGACAGGAAAAACTATACTGTTTTTACCAATAACCTGGAGCGGCATTTTATTTTATATAAAAAAGAAAGGATCAACTATTTCGATCCGTTTAAAAAATAACAGGATTTATGCAAAGAAGAAATTTTTTAAAATGGTCTTCCCTGCTGGGCTTGACGGGCTCGCTGCCATTTGTAAAAGCCGGTGCGGCAAATAATAATACAGAGACCGGCGATGATGCACCTCAGGCAGACCGGGCTTACTGGGTTTCACTTCTTGATAAAATAGCAACGCCGGTGTTGGCTAATATGAGCAGGGGAGCGCTGCGTAAAAACATGCCCATGGTATACAGCCCTACCTGGGATGGCCGCAATAAGCAGGTAGGTTATATGGAAGCGTTTGGAAGACTGATCGGAGGAATAGGTCCTTTTCTTGCCTTACCGGTTGACAATACAGCCGAAGGAAAAATAAGAGCCCGGCTTTTGAAGCAGGTGCATCAAAGCCTGGCACACTCTGTTGATCCGCAAAGCCCCGACTATCTTTTTTGGGGCGATGGCAAAACGCCGCAACCAATAGTTGATGCAGCGCATATTGCCCAGGGGTTTTTATATGCGCCCCAGGCATTGTGGCAGCCGCTTAGCGATAAAACAAAGCAGCAATACATTCATGAGTTTAAAACCATCCGCAGGATAAAGCCGTTTAAAAGCAACTGGCTGCTGTTTGCCGCTATTATAGAAAGCTTTTTATTAAGCATTGATGAAGATATTGAAGCGCCAAGGATTGATAATGCCATTGATCAGATCAATAAATGGTATGTAGGCGATGGCTGGTACAGCGATGGCGACAGGTTTCATTTTGATCATTACAACGGGTATGTTATTCATCCTATGCTGGTAGATGTTTTGAGGGTGAACGTGGCCAAAGGCAGGCGGGATCAAAAGGAATATGATACTGCGTATAAAAGGATGCAGCGGTATGGATCTTTTTTAGAAAGATATATTTCACCCGAAGGTACTTACCTGGTGGTGGGGCGTTCCTCTACTTATCGGGTGGGTGCTTTTCAGCCGCTGGTGAAGCTGGCTCTTGAAGAGGCCCTGCCAGCAGAGATCAAGCCGGCCCAGGTGCGTTGTGCATTAACCAAAGTAATGAAGCGTATGTTTATACCATCTACTTTTACAAAAGACGGCTGGCTTACCCTGGGTTTGTTGGGCGATAAGCAAATCGATCTGGCAGACTACTACTCCAATACGGGCAGCATGTATGTTACTTCCCTGGTATTTTTAGCGTTGGGGTTGCCGGCAGGACATGAATTCTGGTCTGCTGCGTTTACAGAATGGACGCAGCTAAAAGCCTGGAGCGGCAAGCCTTTCCCCAAAGATTATGCGGTGAATTATTAAGTGGTATAAGACACTATTGCTTTATGCGGAGCTTATTATTTTTTAGTACTGAAAACCGGTTTAGCATTATGGGAAGGTGTTGATCTATGGCAACTGTTACAGAGGATATTTTGAGCGATGCCTCTTCAATCCGGATAAGCAATATTCCGCAATGCGGAAGTCCGAGGCGGAAAACCAGTTCGTCAAAGTCTTTGTCTTCGGTCATCAGCAACGCTTTGTTTTTAACAGCAATGATCAATACCTGCTCATCTTTTATAGAGGGTTGTTGTTCGGCAATGGAATA
Source organism: Niabella aquatica (assembly GCF_054779315.1). NCBI lineage: Bacteria > Pseudomonadati > Bacteroidota > Chitinophagia > Chitinophagales > Chitinophagaceae > Niabella > Niabella aquatica. The sequence continues at coordinate 133,622 of NZ_BAAGYM010000008.1, read as the reverse complement.
TACCGCTATACCTGCAAGCCGTAGTTAGGTTACAATCCTGAAATCTACGCTTTCATCTGCAACAACCGAATAGTTCATTATTAAGCTATGGCTAATGTTTTTTCATGCTTGGCATTGTCTGCGGCATATAATAAGCAGGCTTGAATGTCAGCAACATTCAGGCGAGGATATGCCGGCAATAGCTCCTCAAAGGAATAACCTGTAGCAAGGTTTTCTAAAATTAATTCAACCGGTACTCTTTTGCCTTTTATCACCGTTTTGACAAACAAAATATCAGGCTCGGACGATATGTGCTCTTCCAGTTCATGATTTCTTTTGTTAAAAGTTATTGAAAAATGGCAACAAAGTTTTAAAAGCCTTATAGCTTGGGGGTTACCTTTTCTTTTGCCTGCGGCTGAATGATCATTCTGAAAGACTGGTCTTTGCTGAAATACGCGATCACCCAGTTACCCAATGTCCTCAGCTTGTTCTTTACGGTAAGCAACGACATTACGTGTATGAACAGCCATACGGCCCAGGCTATAAACCCGTTAAAGTGGAATTTGGGTTGGGGTATATCGGCCACTGCCTTATTACGCCCGATAATAGCCATAGAGCCTCGGTCCTTATAAATAAACGGCTGCCACGCAGTAGGATTTCTGGCTAAATTCTTTGCCAGTAATTTACCCTGCTGTATAGCTACCTGTGCTAACTGGGGGTGTCCTTTAGGAAAGGCCGGGTCGCTCAGTTGCAGGCAGGTATCGCCAAGCGCATAAATATTCTCAGCGCCCTGTATTTTATTATAAGCATCTACCAGCATACGCTTACCGGGCCCATACCACTCAGCAGGAAAACCTTCAAATACCATGGCAGAAACACCCGCTGCCCAGATGAGGTTTTTGGTTTTAATAGCAGTGTCTTCATTTACTGTAACCACATCTCCGTCAAAATCCTTTACACGGGTATTCAGCATTACTTTTACACCGAGTTTTTCAAGCGATGCTTTTGAGTATTGCTGAGACGCTGCAGACATTGGCCCTAACACGGCATCTCCTCCGTCTACCAGGATAATATCGCTAAACCCTTTGCCTAATTCAGGATAGTCCTTGCGGATGATACTCTGGCGCATTTCGGCAAACATACCCGAGATCTCCACACCTGTTGGCCCGCCTCCTGCCACTACCATGGTCAGGAGCTTTTTTTTCAGCTCGGGGTCGTTGGTACGGGTGGCCTCTTCCAGCCGGTTCAGCATCAGGTTGCGCATTGCCAGCGCATCGCTCAGGGTTTTCATGGGTATGGCATGTTGCTTCACATTCTCCATGCCAAAATAGTTGGTAGCAGCACCTGTAGCCATTACCAGTATATCATAATGCAGCTCCCCGTTGGACAGGATCACCTTGTTTTCAGCAGGCACTACCTGTTGCAGTGTAGCCATGCGAAAGCGTACATTCGATTTTGTTCTCAAAAATTTCCTGAAAGGGTAACTGATGCTCGAAGGTTCTAAAAAGCCCGTGGCTACCTGGTATAACAGCGGTGGAAAGAAATTATAATTGTTAATATCTACCAGTATAACTTCAAAAGCCTTGTTTTTTGACAGCTGTTTAATAAAATTGATGCCGGCAAAACCGCCACCTACCACCACCACCCTTTTTTTATCTGTATTCATAATCTTTCTTTTAAAATGTATGGCCAGCTATCGTACATATTAGAGACGGTCAGCTGTAATGAGGTTATGAACCATCCTGCCTGGCCCGGATTTAGTAAAGTTACTTTGACCAGTTGGTAACTCTGTAAAAAACGAGTAATATTTTTTACAGTAAAGAGCACGCCTGGCTTTTTTAAAGAAAAAACTCCGGAAACCCGTTAATGCATTAAAAAGCCTCCCTGAAAGGAGGCCCTTCAAACAGGATTTTTGTAAAAAGATTAAAATCTTGCTGTAAATATTTTGGGGTTGATATTAACACTCAACCAGAACCAATCCTGATAGTTCCTGGCATCAGGAACACTTTTTATAGTCCTCAGGGTGGCTGTGTGAAAATAAGTTGAATAGCCGCCGTTAACGGTAACCATGGGCAGCACTTTGTAATTAAAAGTCAGATCTATTTCGCTGCCCAGCGCCGAAGATAACTTATCACTGCCATTATATACGGTTCCTGCGGTATTGAACAGATGGCCGGCTATACCAAAATCGGCTTTTGTTCCCGGCTTCAGACTTAAGCTCATATAAGTATCTAATAAGCCAACAGGATTGGGTCCGGGCACATAATAATAATCCATAAATCCGTAGAATTTATGATGTGTTCCATATAGGGGGTCAAAATACCTGGATTTCTCATTCTTATCAGTACCCAGGTCATCCCCGCTCAAATAATCGGCACCTAAGGTTATGCCCACCGGCCGGGATACCTGGTAACCGGCCGAACCTGATAGCATATAAGCGCTTTTATCTTTACCATCTGCATTTTTGCCACCCTGGTAAAAAGCTGATAACTGGCTTTTCCATTGCCCGTGGTTACCGAACCAGTTTGCTCCCGCTGTTTGCATATTATTTACTTTGGCAGCAGCAACATTTCCATTGGCAATAGCATCTTTTTTAAAACCTAAATTGTTCAGCAACAACGAAATATAGGAAGTTTTGGAAATATTGAACCTGCCATACAGCAGCTGCATATGCTGGTAAGGCTGTGCATCTGCGGGTGTATAAAACTGCCCAACCGGGTTATTTACATTCCATCCTGCGGTTTTATAATTCTGGTTATAGGCAAAATAGCTTTGCACTTCAACCGCTTTACTGCTTTTCCAGCTGATATTAAGCGCATCGTGGCTCCTGCCTGCCGGATGCCAGTCCAATCCGCCAAAGATCCTCTCATCATCCAGGGCTATAACCTGTCTCCCGATCCTGGTGCGCAGGGTATGGCTTAGTTTAATATCGCCATATGCCTCAAATACTGAAAAGTTGCCGGAGCTGGCATGAATGGGTACCACCTGGGCATCCTGCCCCCAAACATTGATATTCTGGGCCGAAATGCGGAGCCGCAGCTTATCTTCATTTGCATAGTCCATAACAAGTCTTGTACGGTTATGGGTTAATATGGCAGGGGTTTCACCGTCCTGTAGGGGCCTGTATGCCCCGTTCCTGTATTCAAACCGGGGCCTTATTTGTGCAGCAATTGAAAACTCATTAACGGGATTGGGCAGAGTTTCGTTGTTGCCTTTTTTTATTACAGCCTCCTGCGCATTGGTACAGGTGCTTATAAAAAGGGACATGCCGGCATATACTACTATCGCAGGATTCCTCATCGTTTTTATGCTTTATGATTATTTAAGGGTGTTTGCTCTTATGATGAATGCGGGGATCAAAGCTATTCCAGGCCATAACTTCAATACATAATCAGTATCATTAAACAACCTGATATAAATCATGACAAAGTCATGACAAAGTCATGTTCCGGATTTTACCTTCGTTTAAATTAAGACAAATTCATCTTTTATTTTCCGATGTTATTAAGACAGCGAAATAAGAAATTTTCCAGGGCTCTGATACCAGTGATCCTTGGTATCATGATAGGGTTTATGGGTTATATTTTCTTTATGTCGAGGGCATACTCCTACCTGTCAGATAATCCCAGGGCTTGCGTAAACTGTCATATAATGGCACCCGAATATGCTACATGGCAGCATTCCGCTCATGGCAGGAACACGGTATGCAACGACTGCCATGTACCCCACGATAATGTTTTTAGAAAATATTATTTTAAAGCAAATGATGGCTTGCGCCATGCTACCATGTTTGCTTTTCGCCTGGAGCCCCAGGTAATCAGGATCAGGAAACCGGGAGAAACCGTGGTACAGGAAAACTGTATCAGGTGCCACAGCGATCTGAACAGCGTGGTAGGAACCGGGAGGGTAACTGCTACTATGGCCCACAAGGATGAAGGCAAGCTTTGCTGGGAATGCCACAGAGATGTGCCGCATGGTGATGTGAGAGGATTGAGCGCTGCCCCTAACGCCCGTGTGCCATTAGCTCCGCAGCCGGTACCTGATTGGCTTCAAAAAATGTCGGATACATCAACAAATAATAAAAGTCAATAGCACATATAATTAAATACATTCTCAAGACATAAATAATTACGGATGAAAAAGAAGAATTGGTTAATCGTTGTCATTCTGGCCATTGTAACATTTGGGCTGGGCCTGCTTACAAATTCTATTATGGAAAGGCGCGCAGAATCCGCTCATTTATCACGAGCCGATAATAATATACAGCCTTTTGAATCCAGGAATGAGATCTGGGGTGAAGCCTATCCACGCGAATACCAGTCGTGGGCAAAAACCGCAGATACCACCTTTCGCTCCAAATACATGAGCAGCAATAATGATGACCTGTTAGAAGAAAGGCCTGAAATGGTTGTCCTATGGGCCGGTTATGCTTTTTCCAAAGATTACACAGCGCCAAGAGGCCACATGCATGCCGTAGAGGATGTGCGGCATACCCTGAGAACCGGCGCCCCTGGGGATACCAGTAAAAGTCCGCAGCCCGGTACCTGCTGGACCTGCAAGAGCCCTGATGTGCCCCGCCTGATGAATGAAATGGGTGTTGCTAATTTCTATAAAACGAACTGGGCCGACCTGGGATCGGATGTTGTGAATCCTATTGGCTGTGCTGATTGTCATGATCCTAAAACCATGAACCTTACCATTACACGTCCTGCATTGGTAGAAGCGTTTCATCGCTCCGGAAAAGATATTTCCAAAGCCACGCATCAGGAGATGCGCTCACTGGTTTGTGCCCAGTGCCATGTAGAATATTATTTTAAGGGAGATGAAAAGTACCTTACTTTTCCCTGGGATGATGGTAAAAAGGTTGAAGAGATAGAAGCCTATTATGATAATGCAAAGTTCACCGACTTTACACATAAATTAAGCCGCACGCCTGTCCTCAAAGCCCAGCATCCTGATTATGAAATATTCCAGTTAGGCATACATGCGCAAAGGGGCGTGTCCTGTGCCGATTGCCATATGCCGTATAAGTCAGAAGGAGGCATTAAATATACCGATCACCATGTAACCAGCCCGCTGGCCAATATCAATAATACCTGCCAGGTATGCCACCGCGAATCAGAAGCAGTGCTTGCCGCTAATGTTTACGAACGGCAGGACTATGTATATGGATTAAGGAATAAGCTGGAAAAACAATTGGCTATGGTGCATTTTTATGCTAAGTTTTTGTGGGATAACGGTGCTAAGGAAGCGGATATGAAACCGGTGCTGGATTTAATAAGAAAATCGCAGTGGCGCTGGGACTTTATTACGGCATCGCACGGTGCGGCTTTTCATGCGCCCATTGAGGCACAGCGAGTTCTGGCCGATGGTTTATACTATGCTATGCAGGCAGAAACCAAAATGAACAGCCTTAATGATAAAATGAAAGTAACAGCCAGGTTCACCATGCCGGACATCAGCTCAAAGGCAAAAGCACAGGCTGTTATAGGATTAGATATGCAAAAAGAAAAGACTGCCAAAGAGCGCTTTATGCAAAACGTGGTGCCTCAATGGTTGCAAAAGGCTAAAGAAAAAGGAGCATTATATTCAGCTAAAAGTTAATGCAGTAACAGGTATAGGGTATCATGAACTTTAATATAACGTTCCATAAAAAAGATCAGTATAAGTATTCGGCTATTATTATAGCGGTTTTGCTGCTTGCAGGATTTTTACTGCAATACTTTACAGGCCCTATTGCCAAACAATGGTTCGCTTTTCCTAATAATATATGGATAGGCATTTCTTTTATTTCCATATTCACCACGCTGTTTCTTTTATTTAAACAAAAAGAGTTCATCAACCTGTTGAGCAGTGTTCCAATGGCGTTGGTATCTACCATTATTTTAGGGGTGTTAACCATCGGGATTGGAAGTATTCATATAGAGACCTCGGTTCCGGAAGCCAGTCCGGTTTTATTGCGTTTGGGTTTTGACAGCATAACGACTACCTGGTATTTTGCTTTCATATTTTTTTTAGTACTTATTAATCTCTGGCTGGCCATCCTCAAAAAGGCATTGGTGTTTCAAACCAAGAATATTACTTTCTTATTGAATCATTTTGGGTTGTGGCTTACCTTATTTGCCGGTGTGCTGGGCCAGGGCGACCTTACAAGGCTTACCATGAACCTGAAGCAGGACCAGCCCGAATGGAGAGCTACTGATGAGAACGGGCATGTAACGGAGCTGTCCCTGGCGCTGGAATTGAAAAAATTTGATATTGATATTTATCCGAATAAGCTTTATATCATTAATAAAGAAGGAAAAGCCTTGCCACAAAACAAGCCGCAGGCCTTTATGCTGGAGAAAGCAAATGCCAGTCAGCATCTGTTAAACTGGAAGATAACCCTGCATGAGTATTTACCTAACGCCATACCTGTAAACGATAGTACATTTGCCGCCAGCCCCATGTGGGGTGCCACTAATGCAGCGCATATTACAGTTGAGAATATACAAACAAAAGCTAAAAAAACACAGTGGGTGGCTGCGGGTAATTTCCAGTTCGCGCCTTTAACTGTTGCACTTGACAACAATCATATAGTGGTAATGGGCCCCGCAGAAGCGCGGCGGTTCGAGTCGAAAGTATTGGTGTATGAAAAAGGAAAAGATGATATAAGGGAAGAAACGATACAGGTAAATCATCCTGTTACTATAAGCGGTTGGAAAGCCTACCAGGTAAGCTATGATGAGCGCCTGGGAAGGTGGTCGGAGCTAAGTGTGGTGGAGCTGATATTAGACCCGTGGCTGCCATTAGTGTACACCGGCATTTTTATTTTGATTGCCGGAACGGCAGCATTTTTATTCAAAAACAGGAAATAACTATGTGGCAATATTTTTCCTATATCGTATGTACAGCTGTCCTGTTATGGTTAACGGCCTCCGTATTAGTTTACAGTAAGAGGAATCATGCAGTAAGGCTGAGCCTGGCATTGCATAGCATAGCTACTGCTGTCATCGGCTTTTTTATTATTGCTTTATGGATCACTTTAGAAAGGCCACCCATGCGCACCCTTGCTGAAACAAGGCTATGGTATTCTTTTTTTATGGGATTGATCGGGTTGGTTGTATATATGTTGTACAAACAGAAATGGATGCTGAACTATGCTGCAGCCATGGGCGTGGTATTTATGCTGGTAACGTTTTTTAAGCCCGATACTACCAATAAAACATTAATGCCCGCATTACAAAGTATCTGGTTTGTGCCACATGTTATTGTATATATTTTTGCCTATGCTATGCTGGGCATGGCTACGCTGGTGGCTGTATATGGAATTGTGCAGGCCCGCCGTCCTCATCAAAACCGTATGGCAGGCATACGTTACCAACCATATACTTCCGCCGAATCAATAGAGGCAGTAGACCGGCTGATTAATATAGGATATGCTTTTCTCACGTTCGGCTTATTGTTCGGGGCATTATGGGCCAAAGAGGCCTGGGGGCATTACTGGACATGGGACCCTAAAGAAACCTGGGCATTCATCAGCTGGCTGGGCTATCTTACTTATATTCATTATCGCCATAAGTATAAGGACAGAAAGGCCATTACCAATTTTGTTATTGTAATCATCGCCTTTATGTTGCTGATCGTTTGCTGGTTTGGCGTAAATTACCTGCCAACTGCGCAAATGAGCGTGCACACTTACTCAGGGTAGAAGCCTATAAGGCTTCAAAAACCTTATAGGTTTATTTTTATAGCTCAACCGGACGATCATGGAACTGTCTGAAAGCCTCCTTTGAGTTAAAAAGCGAATCAACAAACGCCCTGTTCAGGAACGTTTTTGTTTCATTCAAGATCAGGTTATAAGAATCAAACCCCCAATATCCAATTTTTTTGGTGTACCCATGGTGCACAGCATTTTTATGAATATAAAAAATTACAGATGCTGCATCATTAGCAGTAAGCACTTCATTACGTTTCAGGTAATCAATAAATAAGCCTCCTTTTCTGTTAAACATTTTATTAATTGCTTTTGTATAGCCATTTAACCAATTGCTGAACTGCTCCATTGCAAAATCAGAAAGGTTATTATGAAGAGGGTCAAATTGTTTCTTCTTCCTGGTTTCATAATAATCAATAAGGGTTTCTTCTGATTTTATCTTTAATAATAAATGAAAATGGTTGGGCAAAAGGGAATAAGCTATAATATCTGCGACTGGTAAAATATGCTGTTGCAATTTTAATAAGAAATATTCATAATTACCCTTATTTAGAAATAGCTTTTCATTTCCAATCGCCCGATTGAAAATGTGATAGCACCCGCCTGGTAATAATGGCATATGGTATTTGTTCATAGTTATAAGAAGGCACAGACCTATAAGGTTTTTAAACCTTATAGGTCTGAATGAATTAATAATCCACTACCTGTTCCTGTATAGCTTCCGGTATTTCGCGCCAGTGGTATAACTGGTTGCGAAGCTGTGGCTCAAAGCCCGCTTCCCGGATGGCATCCTGTATGGATTTATAAGTAAACCGGTGCGGCGCTCCTGCGGCGCTTACCACATTTTCTTCTATCATAATGCTGCCAAAATCATTGGCTCCTGCATGTAAGCAAAGCTGGGCAGCAGATTTACCTACCGTAAGCCAGCTGGCCTGTATATTTTTGATGTTGGGCAACATCATGCGGCATAGTGCAACCATGCGTATATATTCTTCGGTGGTGGTGAGGTTTTGCACACCACGGATGCGGGCTAAAAGCGTATCTACATCCTGGAAGGTCCAGGCGATGAATGCCAGAAACCCGTTGGTGCCTTCAGGCTTCCGGCTTTGCACTTCCCGGATTTTTACGAGGTGCTCAAAACGTTCTTCAATGGTTTCCACATGTCCGAACATCATCGTGGCAGATGTGGTTATATCCAGTTTGTGCGCCTCATGCATAATGTCGAGCCATTCCTGAGCGCCGCATTTCCCTTTGCTGATAAGGCGTCGTACCCGGTCTATTAAAATTTCTGCGCCGGCACCAGGCAAAGAATCCATCCCGGCTTCTTTTAATGCTTTCAGCACTTGGTGGTGCGTGGTCTTTTCCAGCTTGGTAATATGCGCTACTTCAGGCGGGCCCAGCGCATGCAGGCGTATATCGGGAAATTCTGCTTTTATAGCGCTGAAAGTATCTACATAAAACTGTAGGCCTAACTGCGGGTGGTGTCCGCCCTGCAGTAACAGCTGGTCGCCGCCGTATTGGATGGTTTCTGTAATTTTTTTACGGTAAGTATCCATATCTGTAATATAGGCTTCGGGATGGCCTGGTATACGGAAAAAATTACAGAATTTACAGTTGGCGATACATACATTGGTTGTGTTTACATTACGGTCTATCTGCCACGTAACTTTACCATGAGGTACCTGTTGCTTACGCAGCTCATCTGCAATATACATCAGCTCGCTTAGCGGCGCGTTATGATAGAGATAAACCCCTTCTTCTACACTTAAAAATTCAAAAGCCGCTGCTTTTTTATAGAGATCAGTTAAATCCATAATGAGAACGAAATTAGGAACAAAGGTACAAAAAGAAAGGTTTTGTGCAGGAGAGATCCGCTACGGGGGTGCAGATTCAATAACAGCTGTGTGAAGCGAAACCACTTCGCACTTAATATGCTGTCGCTTCCGGCAACAATCAAACCGGAGTGTGGTAGCCGCTTATCATTTTCTACGCGTTGCGCTTTCGATTTAAAGCTTCCGATATCTCTTTTACTTTCTTTTCATTAAGCGGGTAAAACAACATACCAACAAATGCAAGGATACAGCAAAAGGCTGGTAACAGGCTGATCATAAGCCGTTCGCCAAAAATGGTTTCCATGCTTTGCTGGGTAATATGGGGTTCATATTTAAAAATAAAAAGGATCCAGCCTGTTAATGCCGAGCCTAATGCCCACCCCAGTTTTTGCGACATAGAAGAAGAGGAGAAGATCAGGCCCGATGTTCTGCGGCCGGTGGCTAACTCCTGGTAGTCTACTATATCAGCGAACATGCTCCAGAGTAAAGGCAATACATAGCCGGCACATACCGATATCATCGTTTGCATAAACAAGATCCACCCGATATGATTAGGAACAAAAAAGAACAGGGCGCTAAATACAGCAGCCAGCGCTGAGGCTATCATATAGGTTTTTTTCTTCCCGTATTTTTCTGACAGAACCGGCGCTAATATAACGCCTACTAAGTTGGCCGCCTGCCCCACGAGAAAATAAATAGTGGTAACATCCCAACCGGTAACAGGCATTTTGTAATTTAATTGCACATGATCCCTGAAATAATAAATGGCAACGCCGTCTCTAACGGCATTGAACAATAAAGAGGCGAGGCCTGTAGCTACCAATATCCACCAGGGTGTATTCCGGAACAGGCTTTTCAGATCTTCTTTTACCGATACTTTTGCATCATGGTTAATGGAGGACACCCTTTCCTTTGTCCACTTAAAGCACAGGAAAAACAGGATAGCGCATAATACGCCTATTGAAGCAACAGCAAGTGTCCAGCCCATTGGCGCCGTGCTGATACCGGCCTCCGTGTTAGCTGATGCAGCGCCGTCATTGAATATATTACCGAATCCGTCTACCAGCGGTTGCAGCAACATAAAAGTGACAAAGCTTCCTATAAACGCAAATGACATACGATAGGAGGACAGTATATTACGTTCCCGGGAATCGGCCGACATTACGCCTAACAAAGAAGCATAGGGCACATTAATAAGCGAATACACGATCATCATTAAGGAATACGTAATGTATGCATACACCAGCTTACCCGTACTGCCAAAATCAGGAACAAAAAAAGTAATGGCACCCATTACTGCAAATGGAACGGCAAACCATAACAGGTAAGGCCGGTATCTTCCCCACCTGCTTTTTGTACGATCGGCCATTATGCCCACAAAGACGTCGAAAAAAGAGTCCCATACACGGGCAATAAGGAACATGGTGCCGGCTGCTGCCGCGGTGATGCCCAACACATCGGTATAAAAAAACAGGGCATACATCCCGAAGATCTTCCAGAACATAGAGGAGGCGGCATCGCCCAGGCCATAAGCAATTTTTTCTTTCAGTTTAATGGTATTCATATGTACTTGCTTTAAATACTTTTTACAATCATTATTATTCCTGTAGGATGTGTGCCGGTTTTTGCCCGCACTACAATAAATCCTGTTCAATTTTTGCCCGGTTGGCTATTGTCTGAATTATTTTTATATCGTAGCGTTATACAGTATAGCAAAAGTTTAAGCATCTTTTTTCAGGAATGGTTGGTTCTTATTGATCAGTTCAGTAATGTGCTTTACCGATGCTGCCGAGCGCAATCCATCTGCAGGAGTATGCAGGCAATAATCCAGCAACCGCTTAACGGAAGTTACAGCCACGTGCATACGGGTATCGCTTGAAGCATAGTAAATATAAATAGTCCCATCGTCATCACAAATCCAGCCATTTGAAAATAATACATTGGATACATCTCCTACCCGCTCTTTGCCGAGAGGAGCCATGAAGTACCCCGCCGGGCATGCGATGATTTTTTGCGGTTCTTTCAAATCTGCCAGGTAAAGATATAGAACATAACGCAGCCCTGCCGCACATGCTCTTACACCGTGTGCCAGGTGTAGCCAGCCTTTTTCTGTTTTGATGGGTGGCGGACCTTCACCATTTTTTGCTTCTTTAATAGTATGATACAGCCTTTCGTCAATTAATGTTTCTTTTTCCACGATCGCATTGGTAATGTCATCAATTAAAGCCCAGCTGATACCGCCTCCTTTTCCTGCCTCAATAAAGCCATCCTGCGGACGTGTATATAACGCGTACTTCCCGTTCACAAATTCGGGATGCAGCACTACGTTTCTTTGGTGACTGGCAGCCACAAGGTTAGGCAGCCGCTCCCACTCAATAAGGTCTTTTGTTCTTGCAATTCCTGTAGCAGCTATTGAGCTGGACAAATCGCCCGGTGCTGCATCGGGACTTTTACTTTCTGAGCAAAAGAGCCCGTAGGTCCAGCCATCTTCATGCGCTGTTAAACGCATATCATAAACGTTTGTTTCTTTTTCGTCAATTTCGGGAAGCTGAACCGGGTAGTCCCAAAAGGTAAACTGATCTATCCCGTTGGGGCTTTCGGCAATGGCAAAGAATGACTTGCGGTCGTAGCCTTCCACACGCGCAATTACCAGGTATTTACCCTGCCATTTGATCGCGCCTGCATTAAATACTGCATTTATTCCCAAACGCTCCATCAGGAAAGGGTTGGATTGAGGGTTAAGATCGTAGCGCCAGGATAAAGGAATGTGGTTTGCCGTAAGTATCGGGTTTTGATACCGCTGAACAAAACCATTATATCCGGCAGGTGCATTGGATGCAGATAGAAGCTGTTTATATTCCTGCATAAGGTCTTCTAAATTTTTCTCAAAAAAGCCATTCATAATTATCTGTATAAAAAATATTAAATCGTGTTGAGATATAACGCCAAACGTATTATACCAAGCAGTATGCTAAGGCTAAAAATAGCCCAAGAATAAGCGGCCGCTTTTTCAAAATCTACTCATTATAATTGAACTTTGAGCTCAAAGTTCAATTGACCTGTAGCGAAAAGCAGATTCTTATAGTGTTTATTATAAGTCTATTATAAAAATTCTCTCGAAAAGGCTTTATTAAAAGAGAATGAGATATACAGCAGTGCCTGTTTACCTGTGGGCACCTGCAGACTTATTTAACAATTTGCTTATTCCTTTTCAAAATCTGCTCAGGATCTTTTTACAGATTGTTTTGGTTTTTATATAATCAATCGTTGCTTTTTATGGTCGTCCCGGAATGCTGCCGGATTTACCCCCTGAGCTTTTTTAAAAACCCGGTAAAAATAAGAAACGCTGTTGAAGCCGCATAAGTCTGCTACTTCCGTTATAGGAAGCCCTGCTTTTAGTTTTAGTATGGCGGTCTTTATCCTGCGGTCCAGTACATAGTCGGTAAAATTCATTTGGGTATTGGTTGCTAAAAACCTTGCAAAAGTAGACCTGCTCATGTTCAGCGCTTTAGCCGTATGCGACAGGCGGATGTCTGCAGAAATATGGGTGCTAACATATTCATGCAGCCTGTTCAGCAATTCGGTCGTGCGGTTCATTTCAATGGCTGTACCGGAGGAAAGCTGCCTGCTGTCATTGCTTTTTGATAGCTCGTACAGGAGGATGAGCAGGCGCATAACAGAATAAAACCCTTCTGTTTCCATAGTTATAATATATAACAGGGGCTGTATTTTTTCTATGGTTGCCTGTCCAAACGAAACACCTTTTGATGCGCGTTCCAGAAGGCGCCGGATACTTTCAAACTGGTTTTTATCTTTGTATTGCTCTATTAGCTGCGGGTGAAATTGAATGGTGATTTCGTGTATATTGTTGTTCTTGCAGTTCCCGTCTTTCCAGGCATGTTTGAGCTCAGGGTTGGCAATCAATACCAGGTCTTTATCGGCTATGGTTTCTTCCTGGTCTCCTACAATTCTTTTGGCTCCTCTTGCTCCATGCACAAAATTAAGCTCGTATTCGGGATGTATATGCACGGGAAATGTAAATGAAGATTTTCTGCGGTCAAAAACAACAAAGCAGTCTTTTTCAGATAACGGCGACTTCTCCCGGTAAACTTCAGGGCCCATATACTAAAGCATTTACACTATCAGAAATCACTGCCAAATGCAGTGATCATCAAAGAAAGATACAACAATACCGCTTATCACAAATAAGCAATCGTATTTTTTGTAAAAATGGTAACTTTAAAGCAACCCTTGCCATTCATGAAATATATATTTACAGGTTTGCTTTTGTTTTGCATATTTACCCGGTGCTTTTCGCAGGAAGAGTTTGTTGACCCGCCAAGCCATCAGCTTACAAAGATCAGCTTTACGCAGTTTACCGGAGGGGTAGTTGTTTTTAAAGCATTGCTGGATGATTTTAAAGATTCGCTTTGCTTTGTACTGGACACAGGAAGCGGCGGGATTTCGCTCGACTCGACTACGGTACAGGAGCTCGGATTGCCACAGCCGCCACCCGAACGGACCATGAGGGGTATCGGCGGAACGTTGAAAGTGGGCTTTTTAAAAAATCGTAAGCTAACGATCAATGATCTTGTGATAGATAGTTTAGATTTCCATGTAATTGATTACGAAATTTTATCAGCGCTATATGGCCAGAAGATAGACGGGGTTATGGGGTATGCGGTGCTTAGCCGCTATATAATCAAGCTCGATTACGAAAAGCAGGAAATGGCTTTCTGGAGCAATGGAACAATCAAATACCCGAGAGGAGGGCATATTATGCGCCCTGAAATTAAACGGTTACCGTATTTGGGCACTGAAATAAAAGATGCGCGGGAACGGAAATTCAATTACCTTTTTGATATAGGTGCCGGGCTTACCGCACTTTTTTCGGAAGACTATATACAAGACAGCGTCTTTTTAAAAGCTAAAAGAAAAAAATACCTGAAGCAGGGAGAAGGCATGGGCGGAAAGGTACAGTTTTATTTAAGTGTGATGAAAGAGCTTAAGGTAGGGCCGTATAAATTCAGAAATGTACCGATCAATATTTTTGATGACGAGTATAATATTACGGCTTACCCGGGTTATGGCGGGTTGATCGGTAATGATATTTTCAGAAGGTTTAACTGTATCCTGAATTATAAGGCCCGTCAAATCCATATCATTCCCAATAAATTTTTTACAGACCCTTTTGATTATGCTTATTCCGGGCTGGAACTATACAGTTTTGATAATAAAGCTGTTATTGGCGATATTCCCAAAGGATCGCCGGCTGATGTGGCAGGGCTTAAAGCCGGGGATGAAGTGCTTGCCGTAAATAAAAAATTCGGAATGACACTTAACGATCTGAAGCTGGCGCTGCAATCTACCTATGGCCCTGTTGACATACTTATAAAAAGAGATGATACGCTCCTGGTAAAAAAAATGCGCGTCATTAATATTATTAATGGAAAGGCCATACCCAACCAAACCTTATCTAAGGACTTCAGGGATGGGATTAAAATATATATCAGGAGTGGCGGGGACAATTTTTTACAAAACAGGAATTTTTAAAAAGAATGAAACGGGCTATCCCGATCCCTAAAGGATACCTGGGCGGGAATAAAAGTTTATGCTTTTTGATGCGATAACATTGTATCCAATAATAAATCCTCTTACTTTCGCGGCATGGTTCATTTTGAAAAATTTGTTTTAGATAACGGGCTGAGGGTGATCGTGCACCAGGATAAATCGACCCCATTAGCGGTAATGAATATATTATACGATGTGGGCGCAAGAGACGAAAACCCGGCACAAACCGGTTTTGCGCATCTTTTTGAACATTTAATGTTTGGTGGCTCGGTAAATGTACCGGAGTACGATGAGCCTTTGCAAATGGCCGGCGGTGAAAACAATGCATATACTACCAACGATCTGACTAACTATTATATACAATTGCCCGCCGAAAACCTGGAAACGGCTTTCTGGCTGGAAAGCGACCGGATGCTGTCTCTTGCCTTTACCGAAAAAAGCCTTGATGTGCAACGCAAAGTGGTTTGTGAAGAGTTTAAAGAGCATTATATTGATAAGCCATACGGCGATGCCTGGTTTAAAATGCGCGAGATGGCCTATAAAAAACACCCATACCGATGGATGACCATTGGCAGGGAGCTGGCACATATCGAAAATGCACAGCTGGAAGATGTAAAAAATTTCTTTTTCAGGTATTACAGGCCCAATAACGCAATAATGGTTGTAGCCGGAAATGTGGAAACAGCAACCGTACGGGAGTTATCCATGAAATGGTTTGGCAGCATTGAGTCGGGAGAAAAACATATGCGTAACCTACTCTCAGAAGAAGCGCAGCTTGAAGCGCGGGTAGAAGAGGTAAGGGCAGCAGTGCCGCTGGATGCTTTTTACAGAACCTGGCATATAGAAGGCCGTATAAGCCCGCAGTATCATGCCATGGACCTGCTTACTGATATTTTAGGAGGTGGAGAATCGTCGCGGCTGTATCAAAAGCTGGTGAAGGAGTTACAGTTGTTTGTAAATATCCAATGTTACCATTTCGGCAGCCTCGATCCGGGACTTTTAGCCATCGAAGGTAAGCTGGTAAAAGGAGCAGATATGAAGGCTGCGGAATTGGCTGTTGAAGCAGTTATAGACGATATCAGGCAAAATCTTATTTCAACTGAAGAGCTGGAAAAAGTAAAGAATAAAACAGAAAGCATTATGGCTTTTGAAGATATGAGCTTGCTGAACCGGGCCAATAGCCTGGCTTTTTATGAGCTGTTGGGCGATGCCAACATGATGAATACCGAGCTTCAGCAATATGCCGGGGTTACAGCAGCAGATATCAATAAAACAGCAAATGATATTTTTACAAAAGAAAACAGCAGTACACTCTATTATTTTGCAAAGAACTAGTTTTTGGTCCTTGTAGACCAATAAGGCTCTTGCCCGTCCCCGTCATTATAGAAAACCTATACGGTTATCTACCTTGCCACAAACTGATAGGTATTGCCAATAGGTATTTCTTTCAGATCAATAAATACGGCCTGTTTGTTATACCTGTTTACTTTATTATTGGCCACAATGTAGCTGCGGTGAATACGCGTAAACAGATGTACGGGAAGCTGCATTTCAATATCGCTGATGGTGCATCGCGTAAGCAGCTTTTGGTTATTCTTTAAAAAAAGGTGAAGATAATTGCCGGCTGCTTCTATATACAAAATATCATCAAAAAAAACTTTCACCTGCTCATAGCCATCTTTCAGAAAAATATAGTCGGCAGGTTGAGCATGAGGCTTTTTTAAAGCCAGTAATTCATTGGCTTTGGTGCAGGCTTTTAAAAAGCGCGACAAAGAAAACGGTTTTAATAAATAATCTACGGCATCTACTTCAAAGCCTTCGACTGCGTGTTCGCTGTAAGCTGTGGTAAAGATTACCAAAGGCGGATTGGTTAAGGTTTTGAAGAACTCAATACCGTTGATATCCGGCATCTTAATATCTAAAAACAACAGGTCGGTTTTATTGTTCTGTAAATAACCGATCGCTTCAAAAGCATTGGTAAATGTAGCTTTCAGCGCTACAAAAGGCACTTTGGAAGCATGGGTTTTTATTACTTCCAGGGCTATGGGTTCATCATCTATGGCTATGGCAGTCAAAAGGAATAAAATTTAATGGTTATTATATAGCACCGGGGTTTTGCAGATCGTCAAGATCTTTATGTTGTCCCGCATTTTTTTTGCTTCTGTCAAATTGTTTCTATGAATGGTTCTTATGGCTAAACCGTCTTCTTCAAACAATACAGATCTTTTATAGCACGTTTCAAAATCCAGGTGCTCGATTTTAGTAATTATATCTATAGCAACAGGAGGAACGCCAAAGGTAAACACATCCCAGGCCGGGTGAAACAGGAAGTTCTTTTCAGTCATATCAAGAACAGGCATCCCAAATTGATGAAAGGCGGGTTTAATTTTTTGATAGTTATCAGCAGTTTGCTCTACCCAGATATCCATATGGCCGGTAGTGCGCGAGTAGCCGCGCAGGATAACAGAGAAACCGCCCACTAACATATACTTTACCTGCTGTTCGTTAAATGCAGCTAAAAAATCTCTGAAATCCGGATTTAAAATATTAGCCATTTTTTAATGCTCTTGCCCGAAAAGTATATCTGTCCATTACAGGAGGATATTCGGGGTTAAACTGGTAGGCCACACTGTTTAAATAGCCTGCAATTTTCAGCCGTTCCTGCCAGGACAGGTGTTTATAGTACCGTGCATGATTTGCTGCATCAGCTAATGAATGCGCTTTAAAGGCTGTTTTGTCTAAACGTTTAATGGACATACTGTAAAAATACTTTATTTAACTATGTAAAAAGCATTTAACATATTATGATACCAGAGTGTTTTTGGAATCATGGATTTCAATCAGTATTCTTTCCTTTCAAGCACTTCTTCCAGCTGTTTATATAAAGCTTCGCCCTCACCCGGCCTCTTTGCTTTAGGTATTACAAGTTTTCCTGTTCTGTCAAAAATAAAATACTGAGGATAGTATCTCTCTTTGTCGGGCGCGTTTTCCAAAAGCTCTTTCCAGAAGGGTTCTATATCATTGTTGTTTTTCCGCAAATGAATGCCATGCAGCTCATTTATTCTTATATATTCTTTCCATGTTGAATCTTTTTCATCATCGTCCATGTCTAAATATACAAAAGCAACCTCTTTGTTTTTAAAGTGTTCTTTCAGCTTTGGGGTGTTTTGTAATTCCGCTTTACAGGGTCCGCACCAGGTGCCCCATACATCTAAATAAACCACTTTTCCTTTTAAAGAATGAATAACAGGGTAAATGGACTGAACCGCTTTGTAATTATCAAAAATGCGTATGTTTTCGTCCTTTAGGTTTTTTGATAACATGGTCTCTAACTCATTAACCCGTCCGGACAGCCTCTTATAAAACGGGCTATGCGGATAAGAAGATTTTAGTTCTGCCAGAAGCCCGCGGGAGATGGCGAGTTCTTTCTCATTGGTGGTGGCAAATAGTTGCTGTGCAAGAAAGGCTTCCGCTACAAAAGCATCGTTGGTGTTTTTTACCGCGAGCCAGTTTATATATGCTTTCCCTTTTTTATTTACAATTGCTTTTCCGCTGTCCAGGCTGATATTGTAATATGGCAATGGTTCGGTGGGTTTCATATCTTTGATTTTCAGCTCTACCATTGCATCTAAGAAGCCAATATAGTATCTTATAAACGTATAATACATGGGGCCGGGATTGCGGACAGTAGATTTTGGAGAAACGTTTCCGTACAGTAGTTTATAAAAATCAGACATACTGTCCATAAAGCTCCATGCAAAATTGTTTGCATGGCATAGTGCTTTTGCCTTTATTTCCTGTATAAACAGTTGCTTTGTTGGTTCCGGTAATGTGCTTGCCAGAACAATCTTTTCTTTTTGTTGATTTTGGGCAAGCCAGGGTTGAATGAATTTTTCATATATAATAGCCGCCGGAATCGCTTTCAGTTTAGCCGTGGAATCTTTTGATAAATGCGCTTTCAGGAACCAGGGGTATTCATCAATGGCACAGTCTGTAAGTATTTTATTTTCTGAATACAATGAGCCGCGTATCGGGCTGATGTACTTATTGCTGCTGTCGATTTGTACATGGAGCGTTTCGCCGGGCTTCAGGTACAGCGTGTATTCCTGCCTGTTATAGTTGAGCGTTGCGAATTTTTCTTCCTGTATAGGCAGGTCAATACCAAAGCTGCCATCTTGTTTAACAGGTATTGGTATATTATTCTCTTTGTAATATCCAAATACGAATGGGATGTTTATAAATAAGTGGCCGTTATCAAAGCGCTCAATTTTTCCGCTTAAACGAAACTGCGCCTGAGCCGGAATGCTGAA
The DNA here is from genome assembly GCF_054779315.1 of Niabella aquatica. Lineage (NCBI taxonomy): Bacteria > Pseudomonadati > Bacteroidota > Chitinophagia > Chitinophagales > Chitinophagaceae > Niabella > Niabella aquatica. The sequence continues at coordinate 114,234 of NZ_BAAGYM010000008.1, read as the reverse complement.
TAGCAAAAGTACGATGATTTTTACTAAGCCTTGCATATTTATAAATTTATAGTTAAATGCACAAAAAACTCCTTAGCGCTTTCGCGGATGATCAGCTCATGTTTTTTAGGATATAGCAGCGCCAGCCTTTGTTTTACGTTTTGCAGGCCGATACCGCTTTTCATTTTTTCGGGGTCGTAATCATTTTTGGGATGCACGCTGTTATGCACATCAAAAAACAATATGTTTTCTTTGGTATGTAATGAAATATTTATAAACGATGGCTGTTGCAGGCTGATGCCGTGCTTGAAAGCATTTTCTACAAAAGGTATCAGCAGCATAGGTGAAACATCCAGCCGGTTCAGCTGCTCTTCAATATTGGTTTGAATGATTATTTCGGGAGATGAGGCGGTGCGCAGCTTTTGCAGGGAAATATAATTATTCAGATAATCCACTTCCCGTGCCAGCGAGATTTTTTCCTGCATGTTTTCATGCAGCATAAAACGCATCATATCGCCCAGTTTCTGGATGCCTTCGCCGGTACGCTCAGCATTTTCCTGGAGGGCAGTACCATATAGCGTATTCAGGGCATTGAATAGAAAATGCGGGTTGATCTGCGAGCGCAAAAAATTCAGGTTAGCCTGTGATGAGCCCAGGGCTGTTTGTAATACTTCTTTGTCTACCCGGTTTTTGGAAATATACCACGATACCGGAACAATGATGCATATAGCAAAAATGATCAGTATCAGAAAAAAAGCGCCTATATTACCGGTGCCCGAAATGCCCGCACAAAGGGCGCTGCATAAAAGGGATAGTAAAAAAATAATGGGCGTAACACGCAATAGGTAAGCAGCGCTTTTAAAGCGTTCTTTGCCGGCAAGCGGTATGAGATATTTAATGTGAATCCATACAATAAGTAAGGCATAAGGCACTCCTACGGCCCAGAAAGCCATTACTTCCCGTGCACTGTTAGCGCCCAGTATAATTATAATGGCTATCCAGCACGCAAATGCTAAAAAACCAAACAACAACCAGGACCTTGTTTTTTCGTTTAGTTTTTTATTGCTTTGTTTGGCTCTTATTGTTTCGGCAGATTTCAGTATCAGCGCTCTTACAATATAATAAGCGCTATAAATAAGAAATATGATGGCAACGGTGGTAAAGCCATCTGTAAACAGATAAATATATCTTGTATCAAAATCGTATTTTCCGAACATCCACGCATCTGTATAAGTATAAGTAACGGATATCAGGGTGGCAATAATAAGGTATAAGCCAAATACAGAGCCGGCTTTGGCCCAGTTATCTTTTTTTTCTTCCACAAAACGGCTAATGAGCACATAACCGCTATAGTAAATAATGATCTGTGCCAGGCTGGGTAAAAACAGGTGCTTCCAGAAATCATATTTTATATGATACTCATCAAACCTGTAAGAGCCATGAGCATCAGGGTTTTTACTCATAATAAGCAGGCTCAGTAAAAGAGAGGCTGCCACAGTAGTTACTATCCAGAACTCAATTTTATTGTATATCTCTCTTGCTTTCATGTTAAACTGATTTGACTGCAAGATTAAAGCACAAACCCCATTTGGCTTTATAAAATGGGATGAACTTGCAGAGAGCTGTGATGAAAAGTTGTAAAGTCAGCAAGGCCGGATATCGGTGAGCCCCCCGGCAGGCAGGATGTTTAAAAGTAGTAGTTGAATTATAAAAGATCTTGCAGTATAGACCTGTGAGGTACGAAAGGTATCAGCAAATAATATCATTGAAAGGGAAGCCTACAAAATACGCTTTCCGACTTCCCGTCTCACCAACTATATTTGTGGTTAAATTTTTGGAAATGCTCAACAGAACAATAGCGCCGCCGATAGTAGATGCTGTAAACTTCAACCTGCAGTTACAACCTTATCAGAAATATGTGTTAAAGAATGGAGTGGAGGTATATGCCATTGATGCAGGTGCTGAAGAGGTGCTGCAGATAGAGTGGGTGTTTGACGCAGGAAACTGGTTTGAAGAGAAAAACCTGCAAGCCGCCGTAACCAATTTTTTACTGAAAAATGGTACCGTAACAAAAAGTGCGTTTGACATTAATGAACATTTTGAATACTACGGCGCTCACCTGGGCCGCAATTGCGGTGCTGAGCTGGCTACGGTTACCCTGCATACGCTTACAAAACATATCGGAAAGCTATTGCCTGTAATACGGGAGATATTTTCCGAAGCCTCCCTTTTGCAGAGTGAAATGGACATTTCCATACAGAATATGAAGCAAAAGCTGGATGTAAACCTGAAAAAAAGCAGCTTTGTAGCAGGCCGGTTAATCGATACGTATCTTTTCGGAGAGCAGCATCCTTACGGACGGTTCAGCAGGCATGAAGATTTTGACGCATTAACCAGGGAAGAACTTTTAAGCTTTTACGAACAGCATTATAAACAGGGAACGTTTAAAATTTTTGTAGCTGGTAAATTGCCGCACAAGCTGGAGCAGATGCTGAATGTGCATTTTGGAGATTTTGCCAATAACAAAATTCCGGCTACAACCTATTCCATAAGGCCATCAGAGCAGAAAAAATTTCGCATTATAAATGATGAGAAAAGTGCTCAGGCCTCTATCAGGCTGGCAAGGCCTTTTGGTAACAGGCACCACCCGGATTTTTTAAAAGCCCAGGTACTGAATATTGTATTTGGTGGCTTTTTTGGCAGTCGGTTAATGGCTAATATACGGGAAGATAAGGGCTACACCTATGGTATTCACAGCTATCTGATGGGTAATAAGATGGAAAACGGGTGGATGATCACTACAGAGGCCGGACGGGAGGTTAGTGAAGCAACCATTGCCGAGGTTTATAAAGAAATGGCGGGTTTATGTAGTAAACCCATAGATGAAGAAGAGCTGATGCTGGTAAAAAACTTTATGATGGGCTCTATCCTGGGTGATTTAGACGGACCTTTTCAAATGATCGCCAGGTGGAAAAATATTATTTTAAACGATTTGGATAGCGACTTTTTTAACCGCTATATTTCAAATATTAAAAGTATTACTGCCGCAGCGCTACAGGAAACGGCGGGTAAATATTTAATCCCGGAAGATTTTTACGAGCTGGTGGTTATTTAATTGATCAAAAACCCTAATCCTACGGCATTAATGACCCGGCCTGCAAAATCGGTAATTTTAGGAATGGTTTTACCCGCATTAATACGCTGAACATACATGAGCTTATAATTATCATTGTAGTTAAGATAGCGGGAGTCGGTATCAGTACCTGTAAAAAAAATCCGGTTAGTAACATAAGAAAGCCCGATACCCCAACTTTCGGTATTATAACCAATAGCCCCTTTTACCTTTAAATTCGGATTGAATTTCCAGAAACTGCTTTGGCCGATAGTCCGCCCCCATTCCTTAATATAGCTTACATCAGCATTAACCGAAGCCATACCGGTTGCAAAAAAGTGTTTATTCAATACAAGCGTATACCCATATCCCACCCCGGGCCCGAACGTTATAAAATTGATTTTCGATACACCCGAATGCGGGTACACACCTGCCAGGGCTGCAGGTATAAAAGCGCTGTCGCCTTTAGCCGATCCGTAAAAAAATTCGCCTCCGTACAGTAAAGAGCCTGCGGATTTCTTTTGCCATGCATCTAATAAAAAAGCGGCCTGCGCGCTAAATTTCCTGCTGTTCTGGATCAGGTTAACAGTCGTGCCATATAATGAAGTTTGAATGTCGGGCCGGGTGTAAAACTTATTGCCGGCAGGGGCGATGGAGGCAATAAGATCCGTATTAAAATAAAGCCCTTTATATTTTTGAAAGTATATATCTGCCAGAACTTTTCTGCCGGTAATACTCATCTGCAAATTGGTTTGCCTGGTTTTACCCTTGCTTTTAGAATAGGATGGATCCAATCCGCTAACGCCAAATGTAGCGGCGAGCCCTACAAAATCGTATGCTGCCGAAATGCCCAGGCGTCCCGGGCTGTTCGGCCTGAATCTTAAAGCAGGTTCTGCATCCTGCGTACTTGTTTTAAAAACTGTACTCTTTTTATTAGCCAGCACTCCCAGCGTCAGCTTATTCCGGTACGATATATAATAGCTCGTATCATAACGTTCTACGCGGTATTGGGCGAATACTCCAGTTGTTGAAAAAAACAGGATAATAAATAGCAAGGCTTTCTTCATAAAAGATATCACAAAATACAATAATTAAACAAGCCTCATGCCATTTTTTGTTACCGGCTACAGAATACATGGCTATCGGGACTCGGTTTATCGTTCCGGTTATAGCGCATCATCTATACACGATGTCAGATGTACGGTACACGTTTTCCTGCATTGCACATTATATCGTACATCGCATATCACACACCGTACATAAAAATAACCTACGTTTGTATTATGCTTTTCGACCTTTTCGACAGGAAAAATTTATCTGACGTGCAGCTGCTGGAGCTGTACCGCAGCATGTTGTATCCACGGCTGATAGAGGAAAAAATGCTGGTATTATTACGCCAGGGGAAAATAAGCAAATGGTTTAGCGGTATAGGGCAGGAAGCTATTGCTGCAGGTGCCACGCTTGCATTACAGCCCGATGAATGGATCCTGCCGCTGCACAGGAACCTTGGAGTGTTCACTGCACGGCAAATACCCCTGCACCAGTTGTTTAATCAGTGGCAGGGCCATCAGGAGGGATACAGTAAGGGGCGGGAGCGCAGTTTTCACTTCGGAAGCAGGGAGCACCATATATGTGGAATGATCTCTCACCTGGGCCCGCAGCTGGCTGTTGCCAATGGTATAGCGCTGGCAGATAAGCTTTCCGGAAAAGATCGGGTCACTTTAGCTTTTACTGGTGAAGGAGGTACCAGCGAAGGCGATTTTCATGAGGCCTTAAATATAGCAGCGGTCTGGGACCTGCCGGTAATTTTCCTGGTAGAGAATAATGGCTATGCGTTAAGTACCCCCTCTCACGAGCAGTACCGTTGCATTAACCTGGCCGATAAAGCCAGGGGCTATGGTATAGAAGGTATAACAATAGACGGTAATAATGTTCTCGACGTTTACCACACCATTAAAGGAGTGCGTGATTTTTGTATCAACAACCAAAAGCCCTACCTTATAGAATGCGTCACATTTCGTATGCGGGGCCATGAAGAAGCCAGCGGCATTCAATATGTGCCCCCGGATTTGTTGAAGCTTTGGGAGAAAAAAGATCCTGTGCTTGGTTATGAGCAATATTTATTAAGCCGGCAGGTTATAAGCGAAGAGGCGATAACGGCTATGCACGAAGCGTTAAAAGAAACGATCGGGGAGGAACTAACCCTTGCCAACGCTTACCCTGTAACAGTTGATACAAAGAGCGAAGTAAGTGATGTATATGCCCCGCATCAGCAAGACGAAACGTTGCTGAATGTGGATGAGAACAATATTTCTGAAAAACGGTTTATTGAAGCAATACAGGAAGGTCTTTTTCAATGCCTCGAAGAGCAGGCGCATTTGATTATAATGGGCCAGGATATTGCGGAATATGGCGGCGTTTTTAAAGTAACGGAAGGCTTTGCAAAACGGTTTGGAAAAAACCGGATAAGAAATACGCCTCTCTGCGAAAGTGCTGTGGCAGGTGCTGCTTTGGGTTTAAGTTTAGAGGGATATAAAACGGTGGTAGAAATGCAGTTTGCCGATTTTGCCACCATGGCATTCAACCAGATTGTAAATAATTTAGCCAAAATATACTACCGCTGGGGGCAAAATGCAAACGTGGTCATACGTATGCCAACCGGAGGTGGTGTGGGCGGCGGGCCATTTCACAGCCAGAGCAACGAAGCCTGGTTTGTGCATACGCCGGGTTTAAAAGTAGTGTACCCTTCTACCCCGCGTGATGCCAAGGGGTTATTGATCGCTGCTATCAATGATCCTAACCCGGTACTCTATTTTGAGCATAAAGCATTATACCGGAGCCTTAGCGGAGAAGTACCCAACGATAGTTATGAAATAGAGATTGGGAAGGCAAGGGTAGTGCGGCCGGGAAATGATCTTTCTATTATAACCTATGGTATGGGTGTGGTATGGGCAGAAGAATATGCTGCGGCTCATCCTGAAATTTCTATTGAAATTATAGATCTCAGAACATTGCAGCCGCTGGATTTCGGCACCATTAAAAATACGGCAGAGAAAACAGGCCGGATTCTGGTTCTGCATGAAGATACCTTAACCGGCGGCATCGGCGGAGAGATCGCTTCGTGGATCGGGGAGCATTGCTTTAACAGCCTCGATGCACCGGTCATGCGCTGCGCATCGCTCGACACCCCTATTCCTTTTAATAAAGAACTGGAGGCCCACTTTATGGCAAAAGCCAGGCTGGAGGAGCGGATCGGGCAGCTTTTAAATTTTTAGATCCTGTAATCATAATCATTATCTATGAACCATGAACTGATCATACAAAGCATAACAGATAGGGTGGCATTAAGTAAAGAAGATATCCAAAAGCTGTCGGCCAGGCTTAAATACAAAAAGGTAAAGAAAAAAAATTTTTTATACCAGGAGGGAGAACTGCAGCAGCATCTCGTATTTGTAAACTCCGGGTGCCTGCGCAGCTATTCCATTGATAAGAACGGGGCGGAGCATATTTTACAGTTTGCCCCATCCGGCTGGTGGATCGCAGATATGAAAAGCTTTCTGAACGGAACTCCGGCCTCTTTAAATATTGATGCGATTGAAGAGAGCGAGGTGGTTTTATTAAAACAAACCGACCTGGAAAACCTGTACGTTTCTGTTCCTGCGCTGGAGCGCTATTTCCGGATCTTATCAGAGCGCTCGCTGGCTACCTTTCAGCAAAGGCTGGTTGATTCGCTAAGCCTTACTGCGGTAGAGCGCTATAGCAATTTTTGCGAGCGCTATCCCTCTCTGATCCAGTCCCTCCCTCAAAAATATGTAGCCTCTTATATTGGTATTACCCCCGAGTTTTTAAGTAAAATGCTCAGCCAGCCAATGAAAAGAAGTTAAGCAGTTGATCTATTAAAAAACGGGTTATTTTCTCTTGAGATCTGCACAGGAATATAGTTGTGTGACACAGCAGCGCTGCTATTTATTTACCTGCCCGATGAAGAAATACTACAATATTTTGAGCGAAACGTAATTAATCTACATTAGCTTTTCTGCTTAATACTGTTTATTGTTTTCGCAGCCGGTGCTGTTGTAGCTTTGCTGTTAAAGGAGAATATAATATGAAAAAGTTAATTGAAAGACTCATTGCAAAACCGGTACAACCCGGGATGGTAGGCGATGGTTTCAGGGTTTATAATTATATACCCCGCGGAGGTATTACACAACAGCGCATCAGCCCATTTTTGATGCTGGACTTTGCTGCGGCCTTCAATTTTTCACCAACCGATAAGCCCCGTGGAGTAGATGTGCATCCGCATAAAGGATTTGAAACCGTTACTATTGCTTATAAAGGAAGTGTAGCGCATAACGATAGCGCAGGTAACAGTGGGATCATTTATCCCGGTGATGTGCAGTGGATGACTGCTGGCTCAGGCGTTTTGCACAAGGAGTATCACGAGGAAAAGTTTGCGGCCCGGGGTGGTTTTTTTGAAATGGTACAGCTTTGGGTGAACCTTCCTAAAAAGGATAAATCTGCTGCACCTCATTACCAGGCTTTAACTAAAGAAGATATAACCAGGGTGTTATTGCCCCACAATCGTGGTGAAGTAAATGTGATTGCGGGCGATTTTAATGGGAACAAAGGAGCTGCGGAAACTTATACACCAGTGAACCTTTTCGATATAAAATTAAAACAGGGAGCATCTGTAGCAACGAGTATTCCGGCGGCTCACAATACAGGGCTGTTAGCTATTGAAGGCGATCTGAAAGTAAATGGAACCGATGTAAATGAGCATAGTTTTGTATTATTTAAAAATGAAGGGGAAGAAATTGAAATAGAAGCTGCCGGCGACGCCGTTGTTTTATTATTAAGCGGTGAGCCTATCCATGAACCTATTGCGAGCTATGGGCCGTTTGTAATGAACACCCAGGCCGAAATTCATGAAGCCATTGAGGAGTTCCAGAGCGGAAAATATGGGGTGTTGCATTAAACAGCCCGGCGATAAGCGGCTGTCTCCTATGTTTGTGCAATCGAGCGTAGGAGACAGCCGCTTTTTTATTGTATATGCTATAGCCGCCAGGTTCCAGAATGCTCTTATTTTAGAGCGTTTTAGATCTGAACTTGCCCGGTAGCTATGGGTTGTATGCGTACAGTGTCCACAACTTCGTTGGTGTACAACAGCCCCTAACCCCAAAATGGCATGCACATTCCTTCGCCTGTTTATGCGATGGTCCGGAAAACCGGAACACAGTACTTTGCATATCTAAAAGCACTACTATGCGGATATTTCTATTGTTTACATTTTGTATAATAAATGCATGCTGTTTTGCACAATGCGGGTACTATTATCTGCAAAACAATAAAACCGTAACTATCGGCATGTTTGACAGGAAAGGCAATGCAGACGGAAAATATGTTTACAAAGTATCGGGTGTATCTAAAAACGGAAGTGTAACCAGCGCCACTGTTCAATCAGAGGTATTTGATAAAAAAGGCAAATCGATGGGCAGTGGAAAAGGGGTCATGCAGTGTAAAAACGGCGTACTAATGATCGATATGCGGATGCTGCTGAGCCCGCAGCAAATGGAGCAGTTTAAAAACGCAAAGGTAGAAGGTAAAAGCACCTATATGGAGTATCCTGCTTCACTAAGTGCTGGCCAGGTTTTGCAGGATGGCAGCTTTAATATGGACGTGAAAATGGAAAACGGGATAACGGCGACTGTATCTATTGATGTAACCAACCGAAAGGTAGAAGCAAAAGAAAAAGTAACCACTTCCGCGGGTACCTGGGATGCTTATAAAATTACTTACGATGCTAAAACTGTAATTACAATGGGGATTGGCATTCCCATCAAAATGCAGCTTACAGAATGGTTTGTGCCGGATTTCGGAATGGTGAAAAGCAGCTCCAAATGGGGTACACAGGAGCTGGTATCAATAGAATAAAAAATGCCGTATTTTTTAAAGAACCTGTAAAGCGCTATTCCACAGGATATTTTGATGTTCCGGGCTCACTGAACTCAAAAAGCCCTGATTCATAAAAATAATTTGCCATTGCCAATGCATCACCTTTTGAGCGCTTTGTTGCTCTTATTGTATATGTTTTTGTAGTGAAATCGTTCTTCTTGATCAGCTCTGTTTTTGTTTGCGTTACCATTTTGTTCAGGTCAGACAGGTTGTCCGCATCCTTAACTTTTACATAGAAATCACTTCCATAACTGTTTATGCATCGCCTGCCTATAGGCTCCCAGATCAAATTTGTGCAATTATCTGTTTGCATGGTATAATGAGCGTATGCTACCATTGATGACTGCTGTAATGTAGATATCGTTTGGGTTATTGCTTCACAATCTCTGGAGGTGGCGAACTTCAGAGGCACTTCTTTATACCTGTATTGCGCTATAGTATGGATTTTATAAGGATAGCCCTGATCAAAATCATTTAAAGAAGAAATGAAATGCTTTATTTCGGTATCGGTATAGCTTGTGTCAAATGCAACCAGTAAATAATCATTCGACAGCTCACCCAAGTTGTCCTTTTCTCCTTTGTAATATTTAAAATCAATAAAGGCACAACTATCGTTAAATATCTTTATTTCATTCTTCTTATTACAATTCAGTAATAAAAAAGACAATATTAATAATGGCATAAACAATGGTTTCATCAGTATAGTTTTTTAAATGGATATTACAAAACAGTTTTTTACCAGGCCACAACCATTCCTGCACAGTTCCTCCAGGTTCCGTTGGTTTATATTTGCCTTTAATTATTAGACGAGCTTGTGCGGGAAAATGCAACTGCTGCTTTTGATTTTATTTTTACAGGTGTTGATGGCTGAATTTTGACGAAGCGGTGCCTTTAGTTATCAGATCGTCTGTAAATGAGCGGTACCTCATCGCTGGTGGCGCCTTCCAGCCACAGGGGGCTGGGTACAAGGCCTCTTTTAAAACGCTCGTAAGAGTCTTTTATATATTTATGAAAAGTGTAATCGTTGGCAGTGGAAGTAAATAAAAAGGAAGGCTGGTACAGCATAATGAACCGGCTGATGGTGCTGTCGTTATCCACCTGTGTTATTCGCCGTATAAGGGCTTTACTGAAACGGTGTTTAATAAAAGCATCCTGTTCCTGGCTGATCAGCCGGTTTTGAAAAGAAAGCATTTGCCGGTTTCTTTTAAAACGGAAAGAATTGATAATCTCATCCAGGTCAAAACCCACGGTTCCATCGCTTAGCGAGCTGACTTTCAGCCCAGGTTTCTGGTAATCAAAATATTTCGCATAATCCTGCCTGTTTTGTATAGAATCCCGCCTGTAATCTTTTATCCTTGCCTTCACGCCGGGCAATAGTTTTACGAATGTTTGCAGGGAAATATTAAAGGCATAGGGGGCTTTAATACTTTTCACCGCAAATTTCCGGGTAGGCTTTTCCAGGTAGCTGAACCATATCGAATCTTGTTCGCTTACGGTGATACTGTAATCGCCGTTGTTATCGGTTATAGCACCTGTGCCGGAAGTGGATAAAACCGAAACAAACTGAACCGGGTAAATGCCCGAGCTATCGAATACGGTACCCTTTACCGTAACCTGGGCGTTTACCTTTTGGGCACAGATGCCACAAACAAATAATAATATGACCACAAATCTTTTCAAACTAAAAATCAGGACGGCAAAGCAACCAAACAAATTGCAAAAGCTTTGATAAAAATTTAAAGTGATTGTTTTACAAACCCTTTACCTTCCACATAGTGAGCGAATAAGGAGGCAGTATTTCCTGCCTGTTACCTTGTAAATTTCCCATGCTTTCTGCCGGTTTTACCTTCGTGTCGCCAGGAGCACCTGTTAGTACCGTTTTTTGTACAGCAGCGCCGGAAGGGATCATATCACTATTAAGTGTAATGTTTACATTCACTGGTAACATATTAACCATCCGGATGAACAGCTCATTTGTTTTGGTATTTTTTACAATAGATGCCGAAATCCGCTTTACTACCCCATCTGTATTATTAGAATAACTTATTTCAGAAGGGATGTAAGTATCGCCTGCGTAGTTGCCATACAGGCGTTGCACGTGGTATCCCGGCGTTAGCTTCACTTCTGTATTAGTAAAATAGATCATGTCGGGGTTCCACTGGGTATTCCCCTCTTTGGCAAAAAGGGGGGCGTAAGAAGTCATTGCCACAATATCACCGTTGCGTTCTATATTATTCAGGTGCAGTGCTTCTGATAAAGCTGTTTCCAGGTTATTAGGCTTGCCTGGTAAATGGCTGGCATATTCGCCCAGGTATACCTTGCTCCCATTCCGGTCATACTTGTCGTAATAATCCTGGTTATGTATAAACCATCCCGGGGTAACATAATAATGTTCATCAATTAAATCTACGCCCAGTTTGCGGGCAATACCCCAGCCTTCCACATAATCCGTGCCTTCAAAAAAAGGTCCGGAAGTGCCCACTACTTTTATTTCGGGGTATTTTTCCTTAATGGCATTGAAGATCATAGTAAAGCGCTCTTCAAAAATATCGGTGATCAGGTCTTCATTACCAATACCTATATATTTCAGGTTAAAGGGCTTGGGATGTCCCGCTTCGGCTCGCAGTTTTGCCCATTTGCTTGTTTGGGCATCTCCGTTGGCCCATTCTACCAGGTCTAAGATATCCTGGATATATTCATCCATTTCTTCTATAGGAATACCGCCCTGCTGGCCTGCCCCGCCGGTAGAAGAATTCTGGCAGGGAACACCGGCTGCCAGCACAGGCAGTGGTTCTGCCGCTATATCTTCACAATACTGGAAATATTCGTAATAACCCAGGCCCATTGTCTGGTGATAATTCCATAAATTACGCATAGGCTTGCGTGCTTCGAGCGGGCCAATGGTATTTTTCCAGCGATAAATATTGGCAATACCATCGCCGTGCGCCACGCATCCACCCGGGAAGCGCAGGAACTTGGGTTTCATATCGGCCAATGCCTGGGCCAGGTCGGCACGTAAACCGTTCTTCCTGTTTTTAAATGTTTTTTTCGGAAACAGCGAAACCATATCCAAATGAATCATGCCGGGCTGCTCGGCTACCAGCACCAGTTCTGCATCGGCAGCTGTGGCACCGGCAGTTATAACTGTGGCCAGCCTGTTCCAGTTTTTACCGGCTGGCACCTTCATAGTGGCGGTTCCTAATATTTTCCCGTTTTTGTCGGCCAGTTTCCAGGTAACAGTACCGGCTTTGCCTGAGGGAATACGGATGAAGGCGCTGCAATCATAACTGGCGCCGGCTTGAACGGCTATTCCTCCAAAACCTTCATTTATTAAAACAGGATGACCAAGCTTGTCACTTAAAACAGCGTAATGAGGGTTGTTTTTGTGAATGGGAGCTACCGTGTCAACAGATAGGTTCCCCAAACCTATGCGCCAGGCCTTGGTGCTGTTCCAGCTTTTGTCCTGGTATTTTTTGTCAGATGGATGATACTCAAAATCGCGATTTTGAATAAGTTCTCCATACAGGCCTCCGTCAGCGGCATAATTGATATCCTCAAAAAAAGCACCCACGAGCAATTCACTTATTTTTTTTGATGCTGCCGGTTGAGGAGTAAGTGTTATATCCACGGGTTTTAACCCGGCAAATCGCCGGTCGTCGCCAGCTGCAGTTTCACTATTCATTAATTGCTGGTAATGAAACTTTTGTTGTGCATTTATTAATCCTTCAATAATCGTATAAGGTACTTTATGCAAAGTGCCGGTTTGTTTCTGGCCCAGAATAACGGCCTGGGCCCTGTTGTTATTATAACTATGTGACGGAATACTTTTAACAGGCAGGTAATTTTTAAAATCCTTTGTTTCTGATAAATAAATGGATCCGGAGGCCTCTTGCCAGGTTATGGCATAACTATTAGTGGAAGCCTGCCGGGAAATAACAGGATTAATAATTTTATGTCCGCTTTTTGTTTGGGGATAAGATTGGCGGCCCCAGTCAACAAGATCTTTAGACGCGGCATAAGCAAAAACATCTTCGTTGTCGTTCAGGCTCCAAACCAAATGCCATACTCCATCTGTACCCTGAAATAAATAAGGGGTGTGCATTTTTTTTTGTGATCCCCATGCGCCGTAATCGCTGTAAACGAAATAATGTTCGGGACCAATAGCGTTCCAGTCACTGCCATCGCTGCTCCAGGCGAAAGCCAGTCCAGTCCGGTCGTTCGGTTTCACGGGTGAATAAGCAAACAAATAAACTGAGTCCGGGTAAGGAGCAATAGTTTGGGCAAATGAAAAATTCGCTTTAAAAATCAATAGCAATAACAAAAAACAACGCCATCTTTTTTTCATATAGGTACAATCATTAGTAATCTATAAAAGCAAAATGCACGAGGCCTGGAGCAAATATATTATGATACAATTATTTATTATTTATAACCTTTTGACAGGATTAAACAGATATACAATAATTTAAAATTCGTTTATTATTTTTTGAATAACCGTGGGAAAATGAGCATGTTCCAGCCGGTGAATTTTTTGTGCCAGTGTTTCAGCAGTATCGTCTGCTGTTATTTCGCATGCGGCCTGGAAAATCACAGCGCCATGGTCATAATGCTCATCGACGAAATGAATAGTAATGCCGCTTTCTTTTTCTTTATTGTTAATTACGGCTTCGTGTACAAAAGATCCGTACATGCCTTTTCCGCCGTATTTGGGTAAAAGCGCCGGATGAATGTTTACTATTTTTTGTGGATAGGCATCGATCAGTGGCTGTGGTATTTTAAGTAAAAAACCGGCAAGTATTATAAATTCTATTCCTTTTTCTTTCAAAAAAGATACATATCCGTCCTTTTTGTATTGTTCTTTATTTATCAGTACATACTCAATACCCTCCTTTTCCGCTATCGTCAGTACGCCGGCACCAGGTTTATTACATACGATCAGGGCCACCTCTGCTTGGTCACTGTGTTTAAAATGATCGATTATTTTTTGTGCATTACTGCCCGCACCACTGGCGAAAATGGCTAATTTCTTGCTCATATTTAGTTATTAACAGTTGCCGCCCATAAAGCCAGTATAACGCCGGTGTTACCGGTGATTCTACTCAATAGCCGGGAAATATATTTTTTAAAAAAGGTAAACTGACCGAACAGGATACTTACTGCTAAAACCATAACCGGCCAGATAAGCGTAACTGTTACTATATATATAATGGTATACAATATTTTGTTGTTGATGCTGAGTAAGGTCAAAAGCCAGCGGCCTGCATAACCCGAAAGGCTGCCCCCGATAGCAAAGGTGCAGAGAATTAAAAACAGCGACACAGGGCCGACGTTCCATTTTTGTTTTAACCGGTTCAACATAGTAAGGCTGCAAAATAAACCACAATTTTTAAATAAACGCCGATCTAAATTACCGCAATCAAAAGGCTGATTTTTGTCATAACAGTTACCAACCTGCATCATTAATATTTTCAACCGCTTTTATTTTCTTTACAGTAAGCTATTGAACTTATAGCACTGCATAAAATCTCTATAAGTTCGCCCTGAAAATTTAACCAAAACCTGCAGATATTAACACCAAAACCAGTCATTGAGAGATGACTTTTTAATGACAAATGATTTTTGAAAATCAAAAATCAGCTTCGGAAATCGGCTGAAATGCAGCATGGTAGCGGGTTTAAAAATTTTTTAAATTGTTGCTGTTATGTTAATGCCGAGCCTTATTTTTGCAGTCAGTCAGAGGTTTTTATCCACATTTTAGATTTTATGCGTTTTATGAACAATCATAAGTACTTATTTCATCAACTATCCTTACTTATAATAGCGCTGTTTGTTTATGTTGCTCCTGTTTTTGCACAGGATGGTGCCAATGTTAATGAGGGTAAAACCTTATTCATCGGGAAGTGCCAAAGCTGTCACTCAGGTGATATGAAATCAAACAGCACCGGTCCTGCTTTAGGTGGTGTACAGGATCGTTGGGAAGATAAGGAAAAGCTGCATGAGTGGATAAGAAATAACACCAAGCTGATTGCATCGGGTTATCCGAAAGCGATAGAGGTTTCCAAGATCTCTGCTTCTGCGATGACTCCTTTTCCCGATCTTACTGATCCCCAGATAGATGCGATTCTTTCTTATATTGATGCGAAGTTTACAGGAAAATTAGACGCTCCTAAAGGAGGAGATGCGGGTGCCGCAGGTGCGGGTGCCCAGGCTTCCTCTACCCAGAACAGTATCATGTATGGCGTTGTATCGCTTATACTGGCGCTGGTAGCTCTTGTGCTGATCTATGTAAACTATAACCTGCAAAAGGCTGCCCGCGAAGCCGAAAATGTAAAATCGGCGCCTTCTCTTCCGGTTTACCGCAATAAAACCTATCTGGCTATTGCTGCTATCGCATTATTTATAATAGGAGGCTATTTTACTACAAAAGGCATGATCAATGTAAACCGGCAGATTAATTATCAGCCGGTGCAGCCTATTTTCTACTCGCACAAAGTGCATGCCGGCATTAACCAGATCAACTGTTTATATTGCCATGGCAATGCCTGGGAAAGCAAAACTGCCGCTATCCCTTCAGTAAATGTTTGTATGAATTGTCATAAAACCATTCAGAAGTATAACGGCCCCGAATTAAAAGACAGGAACGGAAATATAGTAGATGGTACCCGTGAGATACAGAAGCTGTATGAATATGCAGGATTCGACCCTGCCAATGCTGAGGGATGGGATGCTTCAAAAGCCAGGCCTATTGAGTGGATAAAGATCCACAACCTGCCTGATCATGTATATTTCAATCACAGTCAGCATATTAGAGTGGGTAACGTACAGTGCCAGACCTGTCATGGCGATATTACAGGTATGGATGAGGTGTACCAGTTCTCTGAGCTGAGCATGGGATGGTGTGTAAACTGTCACAGGCAGACTAAAGTAAACTTCAACGTAGATTCTACCGGCGGTAATAAATTTTACAGTATTTACGAGAAGTTTCATAACGATATTAAAGCGGGAAAAATGGATAGCGTAACCGTTAAAGATATCGGGGGGCTTGAGTGTCAGAAATGTCACTATTAGATCAGCTGATCAGCTCCTGACAGCTATCCGATGTGCTGGTATAACATCGGCTCTGGGTTAAGGAGCGTTCGCAAATTATCACATTCGCAAATTATCACATTAGATAAAATATGAGTAATAAGTACTGGCAAGGTTTTGGAGAAATAAATGATCCTGAAAATTTTCAGAAGAATGTGCGCGACGAGTTCCGCGAAGAACTTCCTTTTGAAGATTTTGACAGCAAGGGTTTATTAGACGCAAAAGCCCCGCGCAGGGACTTTTTGAAGTACCTTGGTTTTAGCACCGCGGCAGCTACCCTGGCTGCCAGCTGTAAAACAAAAGTGCGTGAAGCCATTCCCTATGCTTTTAAACCCGAGAATATTATCCCGGGAGAAGCGCAGTACTATGCTACAACATTTGTGCAGGATGGTGATGTGGTTCCTGTATTGGCGCGTGTACGCGACGGCCGGCCTATTTTGATAGAGGGTAATGATCTTTCTTTTGTAAAGGGATGTACCACACCCCGTATCCAGGCTTCAGTACTAGACCTGTACGATAAGTACCGGATTACGCACCCTAAACAAAGAGTGGGAGGAAAGCTGAATGAAGTGCCCACTTTCGAGGTTTTAGATAAAAATATTATAACAGCGATTAAGAACGCCGGTGGGCAGATCGTGTTGCTTACCAGCACGGTCAACTCTCCATCGGCTTTACAGATAATTGAAGAATTTAAAACAGCGTATCCTGGTTGTAAGCATGTGCAGTACGATGCGGTTTCCTATACAGGCATGTTGCTGGCCAACGAAGCCGGTTTTGGAAAAAGAGCCATCCCGTCTTACCGGTTTGAAAATGCCAAAAAGGTAGTGGTAAGCCTGGGCGCCGATTTTTTAAGCTCATGGCTTAGCCCTGTTGAGTTTCAGCACGGGTATGCGCTGAACCGTAAAATTGATGAGAAAAACCCTCAGATGAGTAAGCATTACCAGTTTGAGAGTTTTTTAAGCATGACCGGTGCCAATGCCGATGAAAGATTCAACCATCGCCAGTCCGAAACAGGCCTGGTTGCCGCCGCCATTGCTGCTGCTGTTGGCGTACCGGGCGTTACTGCACCGGCTGTTTCAAATGCAAAGCTGAAAGCAGGTATTGATAAGGTTGCCAAAGACCTGCTGAACAATAAAGGACAAAGCCTGGTAGTGTGCGGAAGCAATGATGTAAACGTACAACTACTGGTAAATGCCATTAACGCTGCTATCGGTGCTTATGGAACTACGATCGATTGGTCAGCTTCTTTAAATTATCGTAAAGGGATTGATAAGGATTTTGCCGACCTGTTGACAGAAATAGAAAATGGTTCAGTAGGCACATTAATGATCTACGGGGCTAACCCGGCTTATACCTGGCCGGAGCAGGACCGCGTTAAAAAAGCGCTTGCAAAAGTGAAGCTGAAGATCTCTTTCAATGAAAAACAAGACGAGGTTTCTGAGCTTTGTGATTACCTGGTTCCCACGCATCATTACCTCGAAAGCTGGGGCGATGGTGAAGCTACTACAGGTAGCATAGGATTTATGCAGCCTGCTATCGCGCCACTGTTCAAAACCAGGCAATGGCAGGAAAGCCTTTTGGTTTGGGCCGGGAAAACGATCTCTTATGCAGATTATTTTAAAAATTTCTGGGAAACCCGTTTGGGCAGTGAAAGTGCTTACCTGAAAGCTTTACAGGATGGGGTGTCATTTACTCCGCCTGCAGGGTTATCAGCCGGATCTTACAATGCAAGTGGTGTAGCAGCTGCTGTTGCTGCTATCAGTGCTGCGCCAAAATCATCTAAAAAGGAAATCGTTTTATACCAGAGTAATGCTTTGGGCGCAGGTACCCACCCTGCTAATCCCTGGTTACAGGAGCTGCCAGATCCCATCACTAAAATTACCTGGGACAACTACGCGATGATCTCTGTTTCAACTGCCGATGAGTTGAAAATTGATTATAAAAGCAACGATTACGAATACTACCCTCAAAAGCCCGTTATAAGCATAAAAGTAAAGGGTAAAGAAATAAAGCTGCCGATAATAGTAGTGCCAGGTATGGATGCTGATACTATAGCAGTGGCATTGGGATATGGCCGCACCCCAACATTGGGTGCTACTTATGTGGATGAGCACAAAGAAGATGAAAAAGTAGGTATAGACGTTTATCCGTTGTCCGCTTTCAACGGAACCAGCGTAATTCTGTATGCTGCTGACGCTGAGGTTTCCAACACCGGCAAGGATTACAAGCTGGCCCAAACCCAAATTCATAACAGCTATGAAGGCCGCATAGAAGTGGTGAGAGAAACCACGATGGCTACCTTCCTGAAAGATAAAACGCAGTATAGCGATTATGCTGAAAAGCTGTACGAAACATATACCGGCAAAAAAGGCGCCACGCGCGATGATTATGTAAAGGCCGGCACCATGTACAGGGAACATCCTTCAGACGGCATTAAATGGGGTATGAGCATTGATATGAATGCCTGCTTTGGCTGTGGTGCCTGCGTTATAGCCTGTCATGCAGAAAACAATGTACCCGTTGTAGGTAAAAGCGAAGTGCTTCGTTACCATGATATGCACTGGCTGCGTATTGACCGCTATTATGTGTCTGACGAAAAAGATCCCAACGAGCTGAAAGGGGTTATTTTCCAGCCTATGATGTGTCAGCATTGTGACAATGCGCCCTGTGAGAATGTATGTCCGGTAGCGGCAACCAACCATAGTAACGAAGGGCTGAACCAGATGGCTTACAACCGTTGCATCGGTACCAGATATTGTGCCAACAACTGTCCTTACAAGGTACGCCGTTTTAACTGGCTGGATTATACCGGCGCAGACAGCTTCCCGAACAATCAGGACCAGACAGTGGTGGGTAAATTAGACCCCGCTGTGTTCTATATGAACGATGATCTCACACGCATGGTACTGAATCCTGATGTCACCGTGCGTTCAAGAGGGGTTATGGAAAAATGTTCTATGTGCATTCAGCGTTTACAACATGCCAAGCTGGATGCGAAAAAAGAAGGTGTTCCATTGAAGGATAAGCATGTCCGGCTGGCCTGTTCTTCGGCCTGCGCAGCTGATGCTATTGTATTTGGTAATGTAAACGATCCGGAAAGTGCTATCAGCAAAGAACGTAAGGATAACCCGTTACGTACTTTCTATGTGCTGGAGCAGTTGCACGTACTGCCCAATGTGAACTACCTGGCCAAGATCAGGAACACGGATGAGATCATCGAGAGCGACGATCACCACGGTGGCGGCGAACACGAAGCTGCAGGGCATGGTGCGGAAAAGCATGAAGCGGCAACAGCAGAAGAAGCGCATCATTAATAATTAGTTGAAAGGTTAAAGGTTAAAAAGTTGAAAAGTTTATACGTTGATCTTTAACGATAAACCGGAAACGATAAACTACGAATAATAAATATGTCATTAATCAGATACGAATCGCAGGCCAGGGCGCCATTGGTAGCAGGAAATAAAACCTACCACGATGTAACGGAAGATATTTGCCGCCCCGTGGAAGCCAAACCCAGTAAACTCTGGTGGGTGGGTTTTATTATTTCGCTGGGCTTGTTAGGCTTTGGTGTGGTGTCCATTTATATGGATATTGTGTATGGTACCGGTCAGTGGAACCTGAATAAGACCATTGGCTGGGGATGGGATATTACCAATTTCGTATGGTGGGTAGGTATTGGTCATGCGGGTACGTTGATCTCTGCCATCCTGCTGTTGTTCCGGCAGGGCTGGCGTACCGGTGTAAACCGTGCTGCTGAAGCGATGACGATCTTCGCGGTAATGTGCGCGGGACAGTTCCCTATATGGCATATGGGGCGTGTGTGGAATGGATTCTTTGTAATGCCTTATCCTAACACCCGTGGCCCTTTATGGGTAAACTTTAACTCACCGCTGCTTTGGGATGTATTCGCGATCTCTACTTACTTTACAGTGTCTCTTTTATTCTGGTACTCGGGTTTACTGCCCGATCTGGCTACGCTTCGCGACCGTGCCAAACTGAAATGGCGCAAGTTCTTCTATGGTTTGGCTGCATTTGGCTGGACGGGAAGCACCAAACACTGGCAAAGGCACGAGGCTTTATCGCTGGTACTCGCAGGGCTCTCTACCCCGCTGGTACTTTCGGTACACACGATCGTATCTTTCGACTTTGCTACCTCAGTAATACCCGGCTGGCATACCACCATCTTCCCCCCCTACTTTGTGGCAGGTGCGGTATTCAGCGGCTTTGCAATGGTGCAAACATTATTATTGATCACCCGTAAAGTATTGGGACTGGAAGAATATATTACAATGGAGCATATTGATGTGATGAACAAAGTAATTGTGCTTACCGGCTCCATTGTAGGTATCGCGTATTTAACAGAGCTGTTTATGTCTTGGTACAGCGCCTCTCCTTATGAGTGGTTTGCATTCAAGGAAAACCGTTTGAACCTCAACAGCCCTTACGGCTGGAGCTACTGGCTCATGATGGGTTGTAATGTGCTTTCTCCGCAGATATTCTGGTTCCGTAAAATGAGGCGTAATATTTTGGTTACTTTCTTTATGAGCATCCTGGTAAATATTGGTATGTGGTTCGAAAGATTTGTAATTATTGTTACTTCTATTTACCGAGATTACCTACCCAGCTCCTGGAGCACTTATTATACACCAACCATCTGGGAAATAGGTTTTTACATGGGTACATTTGGTTTGTTCTTCACCTGCTACTTCCTGTTTAGCAAGTTCTTCCCGGTTATTGCTATTGCAGAGATCAAGCATATTCTCAAGAAAAACGGGGATAGCTATAAAGAGGGATATAGGAAAGAAGAAATGGAGAGTTATGATGCGTTTGAGCACGAGCAAAGTCATCATCATTAGGAGATGACGGTTGTTGGATGATAGATGAGCGGTTGAAATGTTGAAAAGTTTATAAGTTGACAAGTTTTTTTGGAGCGGTACTTACCAGTATCCGGTAACCAGAAACCAGTAACAAAAAATATATGAACGTTAAAAAATTTGTTGTAGGTAATTTTTACGATGAAGCGGTTTTGTTCCCCGCGGTAACTAAAGTGCGCCGTGCCGGTTACAAAATACACGATGTATACACCCCCTTCCCTATTCACGGGCTGGATAAAGTGATGGGATTAAAAGATACCGACCTGCACATTGCCGGTTTTATTTACGGTATTACCGGAACATCTACCGCCATTGGCTTTATTACCTGGATGCTGGCATATGACTGGCCTATAAATTTTGGAGGTAAGCCTTATTTTTCACTGCCTGCCTGGATACCTATTATGTTTGAGCTTACGGTGTTATTTGCCGCTGTAGGTATGGTGCTTACTTTTTGCTGGTTGTGCCAGCTGGCCCCTTTTGTAAAGAAAGACCATTTTAACCTGCGCAGCACCGATGATACATTTACAATGGCTATTGAGTGCACCGATAAAACCAACGAGGCCGAAGCCATTGCCTTTTTACAAAGCGTGGGCGCCCAGGACGTTGAGATACAGCATCGTGAAGCAGACTGGTGGATTGGCCGTTACGACAGGGAAACCGTAAGGTTTGGTAAAAAAGTGCCGCAGATATAAGGCCGCAAATATTGAATGTTGAATATTGAATATTGAATGTTCAAGAGATTAAAAACAAATACGTATCAAGAATCGAATATCAATATGAGCAAATATTTTTACATAATAGTTATAGTGCTTAGTGTGGTGGCCGCCGGTTGCGGCGCAGGAAAAGACCCCGGCCTTGCCTATATGCCAGATATGTTTTACAGCGTGGCATATGAAACTTATGCTCCCGCAGCCAGCAGGTTAAAAGAGGTGGGTGCGCACTATGACGGGTTGCCTGTGGCAGGAACTGTATCGAGGCAGGAAGACCTGGCTTTCCATTTTAACCTGAAGCATGATTCGACGGGGTATGCACAGTCCGCGCAGCTGAAAAGTCCGTTGGATACTGTGACGGATATAGATCTGAAAAAAGCAGAGCGCCTGTACCTGGTGAATTGCGGCATTTGTCATGGAGCTGCTTTGGATGGTAACGGTCCGCTGTTTAAGGGGGGCGATGGTCCATACTCTGCAAAGCCAGCTACTTTAGTTGGAGATGCTGTTTACGAGGCGATGGCCCCGGGCACCATGTTTTATTCTATTACTTATGGTAAGGGGCAAATGGGCAGCTATGCTTCCCAGCTTACACCGAAGGAGCGTTGGGAGGTAGTAGCTTATATTAAATCGAAGCAGAAGAAGGCAGCACCGGCAGCGGCTCCGGCTGCAGCGCCTGTAGATAGTACAGCAACGGCAAAGAATTAATTATTTGAATTTATTTAATAAAGATCAGGAATGTCAACAGTAGAAAAATTTATACCTGCAAAAAAATATAACACTATTGCGTATGTGTTAATGGGGGTTGGGCTTGTAGCGGCTATTGCACTATATATTTCAACGCATGGTGCTGCAGCCAGCGATGAAGAGCTGCACCGGAACCATGCGCGCTTTTGGGCAAGCCTGTTACAGAACAGTGTTTACTTCCTGCTGGTGGTAAATGCCGCCATGTTCTTTATGTGCGCAACAACGCTGGCCTGGGGCGGCTGGCAAATTGGTTTTTCAAGGGTTACAGAAGCTGTATCTGCTGCGGTACCTGTAATCGGGGTTATTACCACCGTTATTTTGTTATCTATTGTATTTGGAGATAACCATGTAATTTATCACTGGACAGATGCGGAGCATGTGGCGCATGATAAAGTATTGAACTATAAAAAGGGTTTTCTCAATAAAGGGTTTTATACGGCTGTTACATTATTTACTGTTATCTTCTGGTCTTTCCTGGGATGGAAAATGCGCCAGCGTTCGCGCAGCCTCGATACTAATCCTCCCGAGACCATTGAGGCCAGGAAGAAGTTCGTATGGGATAACACCGTTATGGCAGCATTATATATTGTAGTGTTTGCATTAACGATCATGTCATCTTTACCCTGGTTATGGTTAATGAGCATAGATGCACACTGGTTCAGTACGATGTACAGCTGGTATACCTTCGCAAGCACTTTCGTAGCAGGGATTGCCTTAATAACCCTTTACGTGGTATTTCTTAAAAATAACGGATATTTACCTTCCGTAAATAAAGAGCATTTACATGACCTGGGTAAATTTATGTTTGCGTTCTCTATTTTCTGGACCTATCTGTGGTTTTCCCAGTTTATGCTGATATGGTATAGTAACCAGCCCGAAGAAACCATTTATTTTGTAAACAGGATAGGCAATGCCGGGAACCCGGGCCATTATGCCGGTATATTCTGGACAATGCTGATCATTAATTTTGTAGGCCCTATCCTGATTTTTATGAGCCGCGACTCTAAGCGCAATTACACAACAGTAACATTTGTATCAATACTTATTTTATTTGGCCATTGGCTGGACTTTTTTCAAATGGTATTCCCTGCAGTCTCTCCTAACAAAGTACCTGTGATTATATATGATATGGGTGTTGCCCTTTTCTTTGTGGGATTGATCATGCTGCTTGTAGGCCGTACTTTAAGCAGGTATCCTTTGGTAGTAAAAAATCATCCTTTTGCCAAAGAGAGTGTGATACACCATACTTAAGTTAACGGATGATAAGAACAGGAGCCGGCATAGATATTAACAGTTGAAAAATGCGAACGGCCATCTGGCCATACAGGCAGGCAGTTTTGCAAGGATATGTTTTAAAGCCAGTAGCTAAAGAATTAAGATAAAACAATAACAGAACAATACATCGTATGCATACTTTTTTATTAATAGCGATTTTATTATTGGGATTCATTATCACCTTCCAGATTGCGAGGGCTACTGAATTTGTATCAGTAATACAAGGGGAAGAAAGAACCCAGAAGCAGTCTAACAGAATTAATGCGTTCTTGTTATTGGTGTTCCTTATAGTAGGGCTGTTTGGCGTGTATTGGGCACACCATACACTTGCTGATAAAACCTTAGGGCTTGGCACCTCTGCGTCTGACCATGGTCTTAAAGTAGACAGAATGCTGAAGTACACTTTAATTGCTACCGGCATAGTTTTCTTTGTTACCCAGATATTATTATTCTGGTATTCTTTCAAATACCAGGCAAGAGAGGACCGTACCCCTTATTATTTCCCGCACAATAACAAGCTGGAGATGATCTGGACGGTAGTTCCTGCCATTGTGCTTACCATACTTATTTCTTTTGGTTTGGTGTATTGGTACCAGATTACAGGTGCAGCTCCCGAAAATGCAGCTACTGTAGAAATTACCGGCAGCCAGTTTAAATGGGAGTTCCGGTACCCAGGTAAGGATGGTACCCTGGGTAAGAAAAATTATAAATTTATTAATGAAGCGGAGGATAACTCTTTGGGTTTGATATGGGACGATGCTGCCACACATGATGATATTGTATCCGGCGGCCCTTTACATCTGGTAGTAAATAAGCCTGTGAAGCTGGTAATTGGTGCAAAAGATGTAATACATAGCGTGGGCCTGCCTCACTTCCGGTTAAAGATGGATGCTGTTCCGGGCACCCCTACCACACTTTGGTTTACACCTATTAAAACAACCAAAGACATGATCAAAGAAACCGGCAACGAGAATTTTGTTTTTGAAATTGCCTGTGACCAGATGTGCGGCGCCGGACATACAGGCATGCGCGGAGAAATTATTGTGGAAACCCAGGAAGAGTATGACCAGTGGATGGCTACCCAAAAACCCCAATACCAGACAGCCGTTGTAGAAAAGCAGGATGGTACCAATGCTGCTGGTGCAGATGCTTCAGCAAAAAAACCGGTGGACAGCACTGCCACAGTTGCGGCACAACCCGATTCTGCCACAGCAAAATAATTTAGTTATACCTTTATATAATTAAAGAACGATATTTTTTTTATGAGCGATATTTTACATACCCAGCACGAAACAGCAAGCCACAGTCATCATGCAGACGATTCTCATCATGTGCATGTACATCACAAAGAAACTTTTATAACGAAGTATATATTTAGCCAGGATCATAAAATGATTGCCAAACAATTCCTGATCACCGGTATTATTTGGGCCATCATTGGAGGTTTATTTTCTGTGTTATTCAGGCTTCAGCTGGGTTTTCCCGATGAGTCCTTTCCTATCTTGGAAACGCTTTTCGGCAAATGGGCCGAAGGCGGCCGCATTAAACCGGATTTTTATTATGCATTAACGACCATGCACGGTACTGTACTGATATTTTTTGTACTGACTGCGGGATTAAGCGGAACTTTTGCCAACCTGCTGATTCCTTTGCAGATTGGTGCAAGGGATATGGCGTCGCCTTTAATGAACATGCTTTCTTACTGGTTCTTTTTTGCAGGAAGCGTGGTAATGGTAGCATCCCTGTTCATTCAAACAGGCCCTGCGTCGGGTGGCTGGACCATTTACCCGCCTTTAAGTGCCCTGGGCCAGGCCTCGGAAGGTTCTAAAGCGGGTATGGATTACTGGATTACGGCAATGGCGCTGTTTATTATTTCCCAGCTGTTAGGGGGCTTAAACTATATTGCCACAATACTTAATATGCGTACCAAAGGTATGAGCATGACACGGGTGCCGTTAACTATATGGGCGCTGCTGTTCACCGCTGTACTGGGTGTACTTTCGTTCCCGGTATTATTATCTGGCGTGGTACTGCTGATATTTGACCGCCATTTGGGCACCAGCTTTTACCTGAGCGATATTTATGTGGCCGGGCAGGCGTTGTCAAACGAAGGTGGTAATGCGATCCTGTTCCAGCACCTGTTCTGGTTCCTGGGCCACCCTGAAGTATATATTATCATCCTGCCAACAATGGGTATCGTGTCAGAGGTAATGTCTGTTAATGCCCGTAAACCCATCTTTGGTTATATGGCAATGGTATTCTCTCTGTTCGCCATTTGTATACTGGCATTCCTTGTATGGGCGCATCATATGTTCGTTACAGGGCTCAATCCATTCCTGGGGTCTGTATTTGTTTTATTAACCTTATTAATTGCGGTACCTTCTGCAATCAAGGTATTTAACTGGCTTACAACGCTGTGGCGTGGTAATATCAGGTTTACACCGGCTATGCTGTTCGCCATTGGTTTTGTTAGTATGTTCATATCAGGTGGCTTAACGGGGATATTCTTGGGTAATTCAACTATTGATATTCACCTGCACGATACAATGTTCGTGATTGCCCACTTCCATATTGTAATGGGGGTATCTGCATTTTTTGGCATGTTTGCGGGTATTTACCACTGGTTCCCTAAAATGTACGGGCGCTTCATGAATAATACTTTGGGCTACATTCACTTTTGGGTAACCATGATTGGTGCCTATCTTATTTTCTGGCCTATGCACTACCAGGGCTTTGCCGGTATGCCCAGAAGATATCTGGATAAAAGCAGCTGGGTTAGCTTTAACCAATTCCACGGCCTGGATGCTATGATCACTATCGTTACTGTAATAGTGTTTGCCGTGCAAATGATATTTGTATTCAATTATTTATATTCAATGTATAAAGGCAGAAGAGTAAGATCATTGAATCCATGGGGCGCTACAACTTTAGAGTGGACCACACCTATTCGTCCCGGGCATGGCAACTGGGAAGGTGAGATACCGGAAGTGCATCGCTGGGCATATGATTATGGTAAAGATGGAAGGGACTTTATTCCTCAAACTGAGCCAATAGGAGAAAAGGAAACTTCGCATTAATTAAGTAAGTGGTTAATATTGAATGGGGAATAGAAAGGTACCCGTGAACTATTAGCTATTAACTATTAACTAGTAAATAAATTGGAACAAAAAAGAGGACACTTAAAAGACTATATACAGCTTATTAAGCCCTCTTTGAGTATAATGGTGGTGTTCAGCAGTGTGATCAGCTATTTGCTGGTACCTGGAGTGCTGATTGACTGGTGGCGTATAGTTTTGCTCTTTGCAGGTGGTATATTGGTAACAGGTAGCGCCAATACCATCAATATGGTGGTGGAAAAAGATACCGATGCGCTGATGAAGCGTACAGCAAAAAGACCTGTTGCAAGCGGGCGTATAACGCCGGAACAGGGCTGGGGCTTTGCTGTGTTGACCGGGGCATTAGGGGTGTTCATCTTAGGGTATTATTTTAATATAACAGCGGCTTTGCTGGCTGCTTTTAGTTTGTTTTTATATGCCTTTGTTTACACCCCGCTTAAAAAGGTAAACTCTATAGCCGTATTGATTGGCGCGTTTCCTGGAGCTTTGCCCTGCCTTATTGGCTGGGTAGCAGGATTTGTTCCGGGACAGCAAATTGACTGGTTAGGAGGCGCTGTTATGTTCGGGATACAGTTTTTATGGCAGTTCCCGCATTTCTGGGCTATAGCATGGGTAGCGCATAAAGATTACAGTGAGGCCGGCTTTAAGTTATTGCCCAGCGATAAAGGACCTACAAAGTTTACAGCATTGCAAACATTGGTCTATTCTCTTTTGCTGGTACCCATAACAGTAGCTCCGTTCTTTACAGGAATAAGCACAACCGCGGGACTAAAGGGACTGATTGCGTTAGTACTGGTGATAGCGGCCAATATCTTTATGATCATGAGATGTGTAACCCTGTATAGCAAAATGGATGTAAAGAGCGCCCGTAACGTGATGTTTGGAAGTTATATGTATCTGCCGGTAGTGTTGCTGGCGCTGTTATTGGCGAAAATGTAGCGCTGAAAATGATAAAATAAATTTGAGTACCGGAACAGGGAGAAGTGACAGGATCATCCAGATCATTTCTTTAGGCCGGGCAAATCAGAAGTTCGGTCCGTTAAAATTAAAATAATCAAAAAAATCATGGTTCAGACAACTGTGAGCAAAGAACAACATAGCAGACTGCATCCTCATAAATTTACTTTATGGGTAGCAATGGCAAGCATGATCATGATGTTTGCCGGTCTTACAAGCGCATTTATTGTAAAAAGTAATCTCACGGGTTGGAGAACTATTGTGCTTCCTAAAGTTTTTTGGGCATCTACTGTGTTCATCCTGGTAAGCAGTGTTACTATGCAGATGGCGGTAAAAGCTTTTAAAGGCCGTGAGATGCGGCGTTACAGAACATTGCTGGGCATTACGTTTGTCCTGGGTATTTCTTTTGTAGTTTGCCAGATCGTTGGTTTTACCGAATTGTGGAGCCATAATATCAGGTTTAAAGGCTCATCCGGTGCCGGCCAGTTTTTTTATGCAATCGCAGGCCTGCACGCTTTACACGTGATCGGAGGTATTGTGGCGTTGTTGGTAATGGCGCTAAAGTCAATAACAGGAAAAGTAAAGCTGTACAGCGCAGTACCTGTAGAAGTAATGGCTATGTACTGGCATTTTGTAGATCTCCTTTGGCTGTATTTATTAATATTTTTTATAATTGTTGGATAAAAATTTTTTCTAAGGAATGGCACACGAAGCAACAGTAAACACACATCGTACCAAATGGTGGAGTGGCGGTAAAAGCCCTTTTAATATCGAGTACGGAAAAGTGATGATGTGGTATTTTTTAATGAGCGATGCCTTTACTTTCGGCGCGTTCCTTATTTCTTATGGTACTACCAGGTTCAGCCAGAACTTCTGGCCCGATCCCAATGTGGTATTTAATGCGTTACCCGGTGCCGGCCATGCTAACCTGCCGCTGATATTTGTAAGTATCATGACCTTTATACTTATCATCAGCTCGGTAACAATGGTGCTGGCAGTACATGCCGGTCATAACAGGAATAAAGCGGAAGTACAGAAATGGCTGCTGTGGACCATAGTGGGTGGTTTGGCCTTTTTAACCTGCCAGGCTTTGGAATGGCACCATCTTTTAACTGCCGAGCATGCCACGTTAATTGATGGTAAAATTGAACTAATTACGCAAACAACCCGCCATAATCCATGGGGACAGCTGGTACATGGGCCTGAGCTTACCGCTGCTCTGCAAAACTCATCTGAGCATACGCTGGCAACCCTCGCAGGCGAATATCATTTATCCACCGCTACCCATGCCGAGCTAATGAATACGCCTAAAGACCAGCTGGTACAGTTAATTGCCAACAGCCCTGATGTGCATATACGTGAAAAGGGTCCTGCTGCATTTGGAGGATTCTTTTATGGAATTACCGGGTTTCATGGCTTTCACGTATTCAGCGGGGTGATTATTAATATTGTTATGTTGCTGATGACGCGGGCGAATGTTTTCGAAAATAAAGGTCATTACCTGATGATCGAAAAAGCCGGTTTATACTGGCACTTTGTAGATTTGGTATGGGTATTTGTGTTCCTGTGCTTCTACCTGATATAAAGCGCATCGTTTCATCATTCAACAATTAGTATTTAAAGCTTAGAATTTATAAAGAGTATGAGTAATCATTACGATCCTACAAAAGATATTTCTCCTTCAGCGGCTTATCCTGAAGTGACCCTCCAGCATCATCATTCTGACGATGCTACTTTTAAGAAAAGAGTTTGGAGAACCACATGGATCTTGTCTATTGTTACAATAGCAGAGCTGGCCATTGGATTCTTCATTTATTTTCTTCACAAAGGCGAGCCTCCTTATTTCTTTATCCTGCTGCTGAAAGGTATTGTTTGTATTCTTACACTTGCCAAGGCTTATTATATCGTTTCGATATTTATGCACCTGGGCGATGAGATCCGTAATTTTATGATGACCATTGTGGTTCCCCTGTTATTGTTTATATGGTTTATTATAGCTTTCCTGGCAGACGGACAATCGTATAAAAATCTTAAAAATAAATACGATAAACATTTTGAAGAAACGACTATGCCTGCCTCACACCAGCCTGCGTCTGCAGCGCCGCCGGC
The DNA here is from genome assembly GCF_054779315.1 of Niabella aquatica. Lineage (NCBI taxonomy): Bacteria > Pseudomonadati > Bacteroidota > Chitinophagia > Chitinophagales > Chitinophagaceae > Niabella > Niabella aquatica. The sequence continues at coordinate 84,320 of NZ_BAAGYM010000008.1, read as the reverse complement.
AAAAGGCGAAGGGCATTAATCAATAACTTCTTTTGGGCTTAAACATAAACAGGCAGCAGCAAATATTTTGCTGCTGCTTTTTTGTGGCGATGGGGCTTACTGCTATTTGAATACCACGCTGTAAGCACCTAAAATAGAGCCGGGAAGCCATAAGTGTCCCATGGGCCTGTTTTATGAAAAATGCCTGTATCGCCCAAAACGAGCTATATATTTTATCAAAATCCATAAATTAACATGGGCTTTCACTGAGTGTGCTTTTATTATGGGGACGCTTTATACCATCTTGCAGACCACGGATATTAAGCCGTTGCCTGTTTGACAAAATTTGCCCCGAAAAATGCTAAGGTCTTGTAAATTTATTTTCCATCTCTCGTATTCTTTTTTCAGAACTCCGTCAGAACCCGATCATATGTAATGTGGAACCACAGGTTAAGCGAAGTAATAAAACAATTTAATAAATAAAGGGCTTGAAATTATTCTCTTGATGAGTTTGATTATGCGCCTTACAATTGCTTCAATAAAACAATTGAATTTTGAATCGAAAAATTCCAATGGTTTATTCAATAAAAAAGCAGCAAGAAAAACTGCCCTAATAGCTGCGCTTTTGTTGGGTATTAGAAGGACTGTTCAGGCCCGCTAACCCGGAAAGAATGAAATCCCGGCAAATGAATGGAATAAAAAAAAGCGATCCATAAAAATGGGCCGCTTTATTACTTATCTCTAACTACAAAAAATTACATACATTCATGGAAGGTTCTTTGAATCACCTCCATTTGGTGATCTTTAGAAAGCCTTACAAAGTTTACAGCGTAACCTGATACCCGTATGGTTAACTGCGGATAGTTCTCAGGATGGTTATAAGCATCCATCAGTAACTCCCTGTTCAGCACATTCACGTTCAGGTGGTGCGCATTCTTAGCGAAATAACCGTTCATCATATCCACCAGGTTATCGATCTGTTCTTCTTTTGTTGCGCCCAGCGCTTTGGGAATAATGGAGAAGGTATTGGAAATGCCATCCTGTGCTACCTCGTAGTCCAGCTTTGCCACTGAATTTAAAGAACTGATCGCTCCTGAAGCATCGCGCCCATGCATGGGGTTGGCGCCAGGTGCAAAGCTTTGATGTGCTGGCCGCCCGTCAGGAGTAGCCCCTGTATTTTTACCGTACATTACATTGGAGGTAATAGTAAGCAAAGAAAGGGTAGGTGTAGCATTCTTATATGGAGTGTGCTTGCACAACTCAGCATAGAAGAAGGAAGCCACTTCTTTGGCAATAAGGTCTACACGATCATCATCATTACCATATTTGGGAAAATCACCTTCTATTTTAAAATCAACGGCCAGCCCGATTTCATTCCTTACCGGCGTTACCTTAGCGTATTTAATAGCTGATAAGGAATCGGCAATAATAGAAATACCGGCGGCGCCATAGGCAACATCCACATGCGGATTTGTATCTATCATGGACATTTGAGCTTTTTCATAATAGTATTTATCGTGCATGTAATGGATAATGTACATCGATTTTGCGTATACTCTTGCCAGCTCTACCATTGATTTTTTAAAGTTGGCCATTACTTCATCGTAATTCAGAGCGCCTTCAGTTAAAGCGGGAACACTTTTTAGTATTTCAATGCCATGCTCTTCTTCCCTGCCTGTATTTAACGCCAGCAATAATGCTTTGGGCAGGTTAACCCTTGCTCCAAAATGCTGGATAGATTTACCAATAGCCTGATGCGATACGCAACATGCTATACCATAATCATCACTGCCCCTTGAAGCACGCATCAGGTCGTCATTTTCGTACTGGATAGAAGAAGTGTCTACCGATACCTGCGCACAGAATTTTTTAAAACCTTCTGGCAGATCTTTACTCCAAAGCACAGTAAGGTTAGGCTCAGGAGAAGGGCCCAGGTTATATAAAGTTTGCAGGAAGCGGAAAGAGGTTTTTGTTACTTTAGTTCTGCCATCAAATAGTTGTCCGCCAATAGACTCAGTAACCCATGTAGGATCGCCGCCAAAGATATCATCATAAGAGCCGGGGCGCAGGTGGCGTACCAGCCTTAATTTAATTACAAAATCATCGATCATTTCCTGGGCCTGAGCTTCAGTAATGGTCCCTGCTTCCAGATCTCTTTCAATATAAATGTCAAGGAAAGAAGACACATTACCCATAGACATGGCAGCACCATCCTGCTCTTTAATAGCAGCAAGGTAGGCGAAGTACACCCACTGTGTGGCTTCCTGTGCATTGGCGGCCGGTTTAGAAACATCATAACCATAAGAGGCAGCCATTTTCTTAATGTCTTTTAAAGCAGCTATTTGTAAGGATACTTCTTCGCGCAGACGTACCTTTTCATCGGTCATTTCACCGCCAATAGCCGCAGCATCCTGTTGTTTAAAAGCGATCAGCTGATCGGCGCCATATAAAGCCAGTCTTCTGTAATCGCCAATAATACGGCCACGTGCATAGTTATCAGGCAGGCCGGTTACAATATGGTTACTCCTGTAAAGGCGGATCTCTTTATCATAAGCCGAAAAAACGGCATCGTTGTGGTTTTTAGCATAGTTGAACACCTCTTTTACAGAAGGATCTATTTTCATGCCTCTTTCTTCCAAAGCACCTTCTACCAGTTTGATACCACCAAAAGGTTTTATGGAACGGCGGAGCGGCTCATCGGTTTGCAGGCCAACGATCAGCTCTTCTTCTTTAAGTATATACCCGGGCTTGTGGCTGGTTATGGTAGAGATGGTTGCGGCATCCACACTTCTCAGCCCTCCATTTTCTCTCTCTTCTTTTAAAAATTCTTTTGTTTTATTCCAAACGGTATTGGTCCTTTCTGTTGCATTTTCCAAAAAAGAGGCATCTCCTAAATAGGGCGTAATATTCTGATAAATGAAATCATTTACATCCAGCGTACTGACCCATTTGGTACCTAAAAACTTTGATTGTTTGACGTCGGCTTCTGTTATCATGGTATTAATTTTTTGAAGTTATTTTTATGTCTAACGAGCAGTAAAGCTACTAACCCGTGTTAGCGTAAATGCTGACTTCCGTCATGAAGAAGGATGATTGAGAACATGATCATGCAATCAGGAAATGAAGAGCTGGGGAGTAAAAAACACGAAGCAGAGCAAGACCATATTTTTTCATAATTGCAGACAACTGTTTATGTTAAAAACATGATTTATTTCACTACGATATTACTTAGACCTTCTTCCTCGAAAATTTGCCTGGTCTTGTTTTTAAGGTCCTGTGTAGGAGTTTTTACATCCGATAAAAAGTATTCCTGCCCCATTTCGGCATATTTAGGTACGCCTAATGTGTGATAGGGTAATACTTCCACACGTTCTACTCCTTTAATAGCGGCACCAAATTTTGCCCATTCATGCAGGTCCTCATCGCTGTCGTTCCAGCCGGGAACCAGCACATACCGCAGCCAGATGCGTTTATTGAGCCGGCTGGCTTTATTGGCAAACTCTAAAATAGGGGATAGCTGAACCCCGGTGAGCATTTTGTGTGTATGCGGGTTGATATGTTTGATATCAAGCAAGATAAAATCGGTGTACTCCAGCAGGTCTTCTACATAATGGTTCCATATAAAGCCGTTGGTATCCAGGGCTGTAGTATATCCTGCCTCTTTTATAGCCTTAAATAAAGGAAGCAGGGCCTCGGCGTGCAGTAAAGGCTCCCCGCCTGAAACAGTAATCCCCCCACGTTTACCAAAGTATTCTTTTTGGCGCATGGCCTTATCGAAAATTTCCTGCCAGCTCATTTCAGTACCGCCCTGGATGGGAATAGTATCGGGGTTCTGGCAATAGAGGCATTTTAAAAGGCAGCCCTGTGTAAACACTACCATCCTTACTCCCGGCCCGTCCTGTGTGCCAAAACTTTCTATATAATTTACTTTAATTGGTTTGTTCATTGCTTTTGCAGATTGAAAAGGAATAAATCCTGTTATATAAAGAGATAAGTACTTTGTACAAAGTTATATTTTACAGGAGCGGTAATCATGAGATAAATCATATATGAGGTTGATTTTGCTTTGAGATATTGTGTGAAGGTATTTGTAGTTTAGCCTATTTATTATTTATATACTGAACTGATGAGGCAGAAAAATAATAGATGGCTGATAGCCATTATGGGCACGATGATGCAATTGTGCCTGGGCACTGTATATGCCTGGAGCTATTTTCAAAACCCGATATCGGAAACGTACCGGTGGAACAATAGCCAGGTAGCCTGGGTGTTCAGCATTGCTATTTTTATGTTAGGAATTTCAGCCGCTTTGGGAGGTACGCTGATGCCAAAATATGGTCCCCGGAAATTAGCCACTATTGGAGGCGTACTGTATTCGCTGGGATATTTGATTGCAGCTTTTGCATTGCAGCAGCACAGCCTGTTGTTGCTTTACGTGGGCTTTGGTATTATTGGTGGTATTGGCCTTGGCCTGGCTTATGTTACACCTGTAGCGGCTGTTTCGAAATGGTTCCCTGATAAACAGGGTCTGGTAACCGGCATGGTGGTAATGGGTTTTGGCTTGGGTGCAGTACTCATGTCGAAGGTTTTGGCACCTGTATTTATAAAAATCACCAATAATAATATGTCGGCAGTATTTATTTATATTGGTGTAACGTTGCTGGTGCTTACCGCTTTTGCAGCTTCTTTTTTAAAAATGCCTCCTGCAGGTAAAGCCGCTTACGATCCGCTGCACCCGGAGCCAACCGGAGACTCTACCCCTTTATTACAGATTATTTTTACCCGGAAGTTTGTATTGATGTGGACCATTTTTACCTGTATTGTGGTGGCCGGAATGGTTTTTATATCCTTCCAGTCGCCGTTGTTGCAGGATCTGTTAAAGCTGAATATGCCAGCCGGAACTGATTTTACTTCTGGTGAGACGCAACATTACCTTACAGCAGCAGGAGCTACCCTCATAGCTTTAAGTTCAATATGCAATGGTTTGGGAAGGCTGGTTTGGGGCGCGTTGTCTGATAAAATAGGTCGTTTGCAATCTTTCCGTATCATATTAGCACTGTTAGCCGTTATATTCGGTATACTGATATTTTTAAAGCAACCGGTACTGTTTTCCATATTGGTATGCGTTGTGTTGCTGTGTTACGGTGGTGGTTTTGGGGTACTTCCTTCTTTTGTGAAAGAAGTATTTGGAGCGGATAATATGGCTACGGTTTATGGTGCTATGCTTACCGCCTGGGGTGTTGGGGGTATTATTGGTCCGCAGATAGTGGCATTTACTAAAGATAATTATCCGGAAAAAGCCGGTATTTACTCTTTCGGGATCGGGCTTGCTTTGCTATTGATCGGCTTGCTGCTTTCTTTGATCTTTAAAAAAGAAAAGAAGAAGGCATCGCTTTTTTGATACCTGCCGGAAATCATTATCTCTCACGGCTGGCACAGAACATCCCAGAAGTTTTTCTGTGTAAATCTGCGGATGCTGTGAGAAAATTCAGGTCTTGCCGGTAAAAAACAGGCTGATCAACACCTGTTACCTGTCTTTGGTTGCCGCATTGCCTACTGTTTTCATTTGAACAATATCTACAAGGAAAGAGAAGCCCATTGCAAAGTAGATATATCCTTTGGGTATTTTGATCTCAAACCCTTCTGCAATAAGGGTAAAGCCTATAAGCATCAAAAAACAAAGTGCCAGCACCTTAAAGGATGGGTGCTTGCTGATAAACGCGGCAATAGGTTTGGAAGCGGCTAACATAATAAGCACGGTAACTACTACTGCGGTATACATGATCCATAATTCGTTTACCATACCTACGGCGGTGATGATAGAATCAACAGAAAAAACAAGATCCAGCACGATAATTTCAGACAACAGCTTTCCAAAAGTGCCGGTTTTTATTTTAGTAGGGTTATCAGGATCTTCCTGTTCTGTTTTATGATAGATCTCCTTGGTGGCTTTGTACAGAAGGAATATACCTCCGGCTATGAGTATGAGCTCTTTACCGGTAAAAGACATGTCCAAAACTTCAAACAGGGGCTTGTCGAGCTTTAATATCCACGAGATAACTGCCAGCAAGATCAGGCGCATCACCATCGCTAACCCAATACCCCAAAGCCGCAGTTTGTTGCGTTGATTTTCGGGCAATTTATCTGCCAGGATAGAAATGAAGATAATATTATCTATGCCCAGCACTACTTCAAGCGCTATAAGGGTAAGCAGGGGGATTATAGCATCAGCCATACAGGAATTTATTTGTTAAATTGCTCGTAATTTATGTTCTCTATGAGTTTTCCGGGCTCTAATAAATAAATTTTCATGCCGAGCTTTTCAGCATTAGGAAAGTTAGTATAAGAATCATCAATAAATAATGTTTCTTCTGCTTTTATTGCAGCATCCTGTAAAATGAATTCGAAAACCTCCGTATCCGGTTTTCTTAAACCGATAATATGCGAGTAATAGGCTTTGGTAAAAAAATCGTTGAGGGAATGATAGGGGGTTTGCTGCTGCAGTTGCCGGGTAAAATGATCATAATGGATCTGGTTGGTATTGCTTAGCAGGAACAGGTTATATTTTTCTTTCAGGGATACCAGAAAGTCAAGGCTGGGGATTCTGAAATTAATAAGCATGGCATTCCAGGCATCTCTAATTTGTTCGTTTGTAACAGGCTGCGGCGCCATTTGTTTAATGCGACCGTAAAATGCCTCTGGGGATATTTTTCCTGTTTCAAGGTGTTGGAACAACGGGTCGGCAGTGTATTGCGAAAACATGGTGTCTTCAAATTTACTGAATCCCATTGCCTCAAAAGCGCTGAAGGTTCTTTTAAAATCAAGGTTGTATAGAACCCCTCCGAAGTCGAAAAGTAGGTTTTTGATCATGACGGCGAAGATATTTAAAACATAAAGACTTTAGAGAATATTTCGCGGGGTTGTCGTTTCCGGGAGTAATACCACTAATGCTCGATTTTAACGATTGAAGTATCAGGCCAAATGATTAGAAATACGCCCGGCTAAGGCAAATTTTTTTATGTTGTCCTGCTGCGATTGCTCATAATTTTACATTTAAAATAGAAGGAACTTTTTAATTTAAAGCTATTTTTATGAGAAAAAATTTATCTTTTGCTGCCATCATTTTATCTGGTGCTTTAATGATCGGGGCGGCTTCCTGTTCGAAGAATAATGATTCCCTACCTGTACAGGAAGAAATTACCGGTGGAGAGCATGTAGATGCAAAACAATTGTTGGGGAACTGGACTCCTAAAGAATATAAGGATGAAACCACAGTGTACGAAAAAACGGCAAACCTTAAGGCAAATCAGTATGGATACATGCTAAAGGCGGGAGGAAAATTAACTGCCCGGAGTAATGCCGGGTGGTGTGGAACTCCGCCGATTATAACCAATGATTATGAAGGAACCTGGACTTTAGAGCATAATATACTTACCATCAATGGATTATATTGGGGCGGAAAAGTGATCGAAAAATGGGAGGTAATGGCGGTATCTGCAACGTCCCTTTCTTTAAAAATAATTTCAACAGAGTTTCCTAAATAAAGGATTAATATGTTTTACGTAGAAAGATCAGTTTCCCTGCTCTTTCAATAATGTTTTGGCTCTTACAGGCTGAAAGGGCTCATATTTTTTAGCCAGCTGTTCTTTGATCCTGTCAGTAAGCAAAGTCCCAGACAGGTGATCGGTTTCATGCTGAAAGATGATAGCAGTGAACTCTTCCAGCATTTCGAGGTGTTGCTGTCCCTGCATATCGGTATAAGATACCATGATCGCATAGCTTCTTACCACATCTCCTCTGCCTTCAAAAGAAAGATCGCCTTCGGGGCCTTTGATCAGCAAGGCTGAACGCCATGTTATCTTGGGATTGATAAAGAACTCAAAAGGCCGGCCGGGTTTATCAAAGCGCTGCACCCATATCAGATTGCGGTTGATGCCTACCTGTGGCGCCGCAATGCCCACACCGCTCCGGGCGCTATCAAGCACCGATTTCAGCATTCTGTTTTTTAGTACCGGTAACAGCGGATCGTTATAGCCAATATCTTTTGAAACGGCTCTTAAAGCCTTTTCTCCTTCCGGTTCTGTAAGCGGAATGACACGCAGCATTTTGGTGGTATCACCGCTTAAGATCATTTTCTTTTCAGCTTCGGTGAAATGCTGGGCACCGGCGGTTTGTATCGCCAGTAAAAAAATGGGCAGTAAAAATAGTTTAAACATTTTTTGACAGTTGACTTTATCGTGAAGTTTTATACATTCACCAAAGGTTATGCTTTTTAGTGAATTAACTTACCAGGTAGTCATATCTTTTGGTGAATAGGCCAGGAGTAACGGGGGCTTCTGTCCTTAAACGAAAACTTATAGCGTTTTGTGCAGGTGCGCTAATGGACGGACGTTAGACTATAAATGAATCATGATTCGGTGCGCCCGACCGGCCAGACAGGGCACACAAAAATTATGCTTATCTTTCTGCAGTGAAATTGGCCTGTTTCTTCTCCGTTTGCTGCATATTACTTTCCGCCACCGGCGCATCGGCGCAAAAACTTACGGCTGATGAGCTGGTCAAAGCCTGGAAAGCAGGTGACATATCACAGACAAAGCTGGCAGAAGAAACCTACGACGACCTTAAAAAAAATTATCACCAGGATACCTTTAGCCTGCGCTTGAGGCAACTGAACGATTACCTGCAGCGCCACCCCGATACACGGCTACGGGCAAGAATCCTTATTTATGAGCAATTGGGGAAAGGCGATGTACCTGCCGGCAGGATAAAAGCCGCCATGCAGGAAACAGTCCTGCTCGGCGACAAGCAGCTTTTGTCCGAGCTTTATTCATTATATGCCGAACACAGCGGCACCGGTAGCAGGGCATCGTTTTACCTGCTTAAAACATTAGAGATACAGGAGAAAATTGGCGTGCAGCATTTCCCGCATATTTATTTGCGTTATCTCATTATCGCAACATGGCTGTACCATACAACGGATTACCGGCACAGCGTGGATTACGGGTTGAAAGGTTTGGCGCTGATACAACTGCCCAAAGATTACCTGCTGGATTATATTTTACTTTTAGACATTGTTGGCGCTTCGTACAGAGAATTGCAAATGCCCGATAGCAGCATTTTTTATTATCAAAAGATAAAGCAGGTGCTGGCAGATTATGATGCGCGTCCTGCATTTTATGCACAAATAAAAACCATGGAGCCGTCCCTTCCTGTCATCTGGAACGGCATAGCGGGCGGTGGCATAGCGAAAGCCTGGTTCCTGCAGCAAAAATATGACGAAGCCATTCCTTTATTAGAGCAGAATATTGCATCCAGCACCGCATACAAACAATACGGCGATGCTGCAATGGCGCAAAATACTCTTGCCGCTATATGGCAGGTACATCGGAAATACAGCGCCGCGCTTGCCGCGTACAGGAGCGCGTATCAATGGGCATTGCAGGCAGGCGATATAAAAAACACGATGCTGGCCGCAAAGGGCATGGCCGCTGCATTCTCAAAAATAAACAGGTACGACAGCGCTTATTTTTACCAGGCCGCATACCAGCAATGGAAAGACAGCCTGCAGCAAACAATAGCCGAAAACCGGCTGGCCACCGTGAGCATGGAGGTAGAATATGACAGGATGCAAACCGCTATTGTCCGTGCGCAGTATGAAGCCGGACGGCAGTTGCGCATACGCAATACCCTGCTCGCGGGCATCGCTGTTTTATCTGTCATAACCATATTGCTGTACAACCGCCGCCGCCTGCGTCAAAAAGTGCGACAGCAAAAATTAGAGAAAGAAAAGCGCCTGGCTGAAGCCGAAGCCGCTCATGCACAGGAGCAGCTGGCTACGTTTACCCGCAGCATGGCAGAAAAAAATAAGCTGATAGAAAGCCTGCAGGCGCAATTCGCACGGCCCGATGCCGCTGTTTTAAAAGATTTCATCATACTGACCGATGACGACTGGCGGAATTTCAAAACCCTGTTCAATAAGGTGCATCCCGATTTTTTGCACGAAATAGAGAAGGCCCTGCCCGATATTACCGCTGCCGAAACGCGTTTTTTAGCCTTGTGCAAGCTCAATATCCCCACCAAAGAAATGGCCGCCATGCAGGGCATATCGGTAGATGCCGTTCGCAAGCAACGCCACCGCCTGCGCAAGAAATTAGAAATCTCGCCGCTCGATGTGGCGCTGGAAGATTTTGTATCAGGGCTGTAAGCATCTGTAAGTTGCCCCCAACCTGGCAATCATATAATTATCAATCACTTACAATTTGTCCAAATTTTTGTCCAAGCCTGTTTTTGGGTAACCGGCAGCTTATGGACAGATATTTACGACATGTTCCGTTTCAGACAACCCCATACAGGCTACTGGCTCATCGTCATCATTGCGTTGCTGCTTATGGCTGCCGTATGGTATTTCTTTTCGCCAAACGGATAGCTGTAAAAAATAATAAAACCTTTTTATGAAGAAAAGAATTTCTAGGACCAATAAGCGCCGCTTTCCGGTACGCGCATTATCAATAGCAGTTTTTAGCCTGCTTTTATGGATGCCGTTTCTGGCCGATAGCCAGACCATCAGATATATAAAAGCCGATGGCACAGGCGACGGGTCCAGTTGGAATAACGCCTCCGGCGATTTACAGGCGATGATTAACGCCTCGGCAGCCAATGACCAGGTATGGGTAGCCAGGGGTACATATTATCCCTCCGCGACCAATAACAGGGACGCGTTCTTTAATATCAGGAAGAATAATGTACGGCTTTATGGTGGTTTTTCTGGTACTGAAACAAACGTTACCCAACGAAATGTCAGCGCCAATCCTACGATATTAAGCGGTGATATTGGCACTCCGGGGAACAACAATGACAACAGTTATCACATTATGGTAATTGAGCTGGATCCTGAAAATCCGCAACCCATTGATAATTCCACGCTGGTTGATGGCTTTACTTTTTCAGACGGCAACGCCAGCGCAGGTAGCGTATATAACAATCTGTACCCACGCTATACCGGGAGCGCTATTTTCATTACCTGCAACTTTAATTCTGTAAATATTACGCCTGCTATTCAAAACTGCACCTTTATCAATAATAATGCGTTTTCAAGCGGAGCTGTATCTTATGAAGGTATTGCCGCTCCGGGGAACAGTTGCCAGTTCATAAATTGTATGTTCCAGAACAATTATGCAGGCTATTCCGGGGCGGCTATAGATATTCTTCAACTGGACGCAGCGGGCTATGGTGTGCCGGGCGATTTTTCTGTAAAAGTGGCTGGCTGTACATTCCTCGAAAATATAGTAGATAACAGTTTGCAGGGAGGAGCTAACGGAGGAACAGGTGGCGGTATCAATATTTTTGGAACAGGTACCTTATGGGTCAGCAATTCAAAATTCATCAATAACCGCATCGGTACCGGCACCCTGTATGCCGGTACCTATAAAGGCACCGCCGTAGCTATAAGGAACGGAACAGATGCAACAATTGTAAACAGCCTGGCTTACGCTTCCAATAACGATGTCCCGTTTTATAACCAGCAATCTTCGTTAAAGCTGGTCGGCAGCACGCTTTACAATCCCGGCAGCACGGTTTTAGACCTGAATGCCCCGGCTGTTACCAGCATACAGAACTCAATAGTATGGACAGACGGCAGCACGGCAAATGTAATTAACGTAAGTAGCGGTACTGCAGCCATTACTATTTCCAGTTCTGTAATCAATGCTAATTACCAGGGAACGGCTACTCTAAGCAACGTTCTTAACAGCAATCCCTTGTTTATCAATAGCGCCGGGGGAGATTTTACATTGCAGCCCGGCAGCCCGGCTATTAACGCTGGTGATAAAACGCTTTACAATGCAGCAACAATGGGTGGTGCAGACCTGGCTGGTAATGCCCGTATAGCAGAAAACATAATAGACATGGGCGCTTACGAAGCCAACAGCACACCACTGCCCGTAATCTTTGGCAGCACTGCCGCGGTAATAAAAAATAACAGGCTGACAGTGCAATGGCAAACCGAAAGTGAAACCAATAACAGCTATTTTGAAATAGAAGGTTCGGCAAACGGGCGCGATTTTATTAAAATAGGTAAAGTGCAAAGCAAAGCGAAAGATGGTAACAGCTCAACTACGCTGCAATATGAATATAGTATCAATGTGAACGCAGCGGCTGCATTATTAGGCGCATCTTTATTATTGGCGTTATGCATCCCGGCTTTTGGCGGCAAAAGAAAATGGAGGATTGCCTGCATTATTTGCTCCGCCGGGCTTGTATTGTACAGTTGCGCTAAAAATGAAACGGTTGTTGACACTGCCGGTAATAAAATTTTCCTGCGCATAGCACAGGTCGATAAGGATGGAACGAAAGATTATTCAAAAGCAGTGCTTGTGGTGAGGGAATGAGATAATTAGCTAATGCTTTTAAAGTTTATAGCTGTCTCCCGGCCTTTCTGACTATGAGCTCCCTAATGCGCTTCCAGCCAGTTTTCTCCTTCGCCGCATTCTGCAATAACCGGCACGCTATGGGGTAGCATCAGCGCGGCTTCCATGTTCTCTAGAATAAGTGGCTTTAATTCGTTCACTTCGTCTTTCAATGCATCAAAGATCAATTCGTCATGCACCTGTAAGATCATTTTGCTTTTCATGCCTGCTTTTTTCATGGCGTCATGTACTTTTTGCATAGCCAGCTTGATCATGTCTGCCGCCGTTCCCTGAATAGGAGAGTTGATGGCATTTCGTTCTGCAAATCCGCGCACGGTAAAATTGCTGGAATTAATATCCTTCAGCCAGCGCTTGCGGCCCATCAGGGTTTGCACATACCCATGTTCGCGGGCGAAATTGATAGTGTCATCCATGTACCGTTGTATACCGCTGAATTCCTTTTTATAGCTGTCAATAATGGCTTTGGCTTCTGTACGTGATATGCCCAGGTTGTCTGCCAGGCCAAAAGCGCCCTGACCGTAAATGATACCAAAGTTCACGCTCTTGCTTTTATAGCGCATTTCCCTGGTTACCTCTTCAACCGGAACGTCAAAAACTTTTGATGCTGTGGCTGTATGAATATCCATGCCACTTTTAAAAGCTTTTACCATGTTTTCATCTCCACTGATAGCGGCTACAATACGCAGTTCGATCTGTGAGTAATCGGCAGACAGTAAAATGTGGTGTTCATCCCGCGGAATAAATGCCTTCCTGATCTCCTTTCCCCTGTCGGTTCTTACCGGGATATTCTGCAGGTTGGGGTTGTTGCTGGCCAGCCGCCCCGTTACCGCTACTGCCTGCCCGAAGGTGGTATGCACGCGTCCTGTTTTAGGATTGATCAGCTGCGGCAATGCGTCTACATAAGTAGACTTTAATTTGGTCAGCTCCCGGAAAGTGATGATCTCCTCCGCTATAGGGTGGCCCTTTGCTGCCAGCTTCTGCAATACATCTTCACCGGTTTGATACTGGCCGGTTTTTGTTTTTTTGGCCGATGGGTCGAGCTTTAACTTATCAAACAATACTTCGCCCAGTTGTTTGGGTGAAGCCAGGTTAAATCGTACGCCGGCAATTTCAAACACCTTTTTTTCTGCTTCTACCGCACCTTTTTCCAGCTCTTTTGAATAAGATTTCAAAAATTCCTCATCAATCCTGATCCCTTCAAATTCCATATTGGTGAGCACCGGAACCAGAGGGTTTTCTACTTCGTGAAAAACTTTTTCTACCTCCTTTTGTGCAAGCATAGGCGTAAAAACTTCTTTCAGCTGCAAGGTAATATCGGCATCTTCTGCGGCATAATCGGTTATTTTTTCCAGGTCCACTTCACGCATATTACCTTGTTGTTTCCCTTTTTTACCGATCAGCTCTTCAATAGGTATCGGCTCGTAACCTAAGTATTTAGTGCTTAGCTGATCCATACTTCTTTTGCCGTCCGGCTCTATTACATAATGTGCCAGCATGGTATCAAATAGCTTTCCTTTGAACTCAATATCATACCATTTCATGATCAGCAGATCATACTTCAGGTTTTGCCCGATCCATGTTTTAGATACATCATCAAACAAAGGTTTAAATGCCGCAAGCAGCTGATGGGTCTCATTTTGTTCTGGAGGGCAAGGCACCCAATAAGCTTCTCCGGGCTTTACGGAAAAGCTCATGCCCACCAGCTCTGCAAGATTGGCATCTATATTTGTTGTTTCTGTATCAAAACATATTTCATTAAAAGAAGATAATTGCTGAACAAGATTGGTAATGGCTTCATTGCCGCTTACTGCAATATATTCATGAGGCACATCACCTATCTTTTTCAATGTAGAAAAAGAAGCAGCGGTGTCACTTTCTTCTATAGCAGGCGCGGCAACAGGCGCCGGGGCTTCTTCGCTGATCACGTTTCCAAACAGGTCTATCTGCACACTTTTCCCCGTCACCTTCTTTTCGCCCGGAGCTGCTGTAGGAACCGAGACCTCTTCTCCTAATAAGCGTTTCCCCAACGTCCTGAATTCAAGCTCGGCAAAAATTTCTTTCAACGCCTCTTTATTCCATTCCTTTACACTGAAATCTTCTTCATGAAACGCTACGGGAACATCAGTAATGATCGTGGCCAGTTTTTTGGAAAGAATAGCAAGGTCTTTGCCTTCCTGCACCTTGCGGCCTAAAGCCCCTTTAATATTCTCTGCATTGGCTACTACATTTTCCAATGTTTCATACTCGGCTAACAGCTTGGCTGCCGTTTTTTCGCCCACGCCCGCAATACCCGGAATATTATCTACCGCATCTCCCATCAGGCCCAATACATCAATTACCTGCGATACGTTTTTAATGTTCCATTTAGCGCAAACTTCTTCGGGCCCCATAATTTCTACATCGCTGCCCTGGTAGCCGGGCTTATAGATCTTTATTTTGTCCGAAACCAGCTGACCATAATCTTTATCGGGGGTTACCATAAATACTTCATATCCTTCGACGGCTGCTTTTTTGGCCAGTGTCCCGATTACATCATCTGCCTCATAGCCATCGGTTTCTATACAGGGGATGTTAAACCCTTTAATAATGCGCTTAATATCTGGTACCGCAATCAGGATGTCCTCAGGGGTTTCCTGGCGATTGGCTTTATAATCGGCATAATCCGTATGGCGTTCGGTAAGCTCATGCGTATCAAAGCACACCGCCATATGTGTGGGTCTTTGCTTGTTCAGCAACTCTACCAGGGTATTGGTAAAACCAAATTGGGCGTTGGTGTTTTTATTTTTACTGGTAATGCGCGGGCTGCGTATCAACGCATAATAGGCACGGAACACGAGAGCATAGGCATCTAACAGAAACAACTTTTTTTCCATAAATGCAAGGTAAGGATTACCAGTGCCCGCAGCAATTCTTTTTTATTCATTTTCGCTGCATGCCGGGCCTCGTATATTATTCCTGCTTGGTCAGCTTTTCCGAGTTCTCAGCAAATTGCAAAGCATCTATAAATTCCTGCAGCTCACCATTCATTACCGCATCCAGGTTATAAGCCGTCAGGTTGATGCGGTGATCAGTTACACGGCCCTGGGGGTAATTATACGTCCTGATCTTGGCACTTCTGTCACCGCTGCTTACCAGGCTTTTACGATGTCGCGAAATTTCTTCTTCCTGCTTGCGCACCTCTTCTTCGTACAGTTTGGTACGCAGCATTTGCATGGCTTTTTCGCGGTTGCCCAGCTGTGTACGCTCGGTTTGGCAAATAACCACTGTTCCGGTTGGTATATGGGTCAGCATTACTTTGGTTTCCACCTTGTTTACATTCTGGCCACCGGCACCTCCGCTCCGGGCTGTTTCCATTTTTACATCGCTATCTTTCAGCTCAAAATCGATCTCTTCTGCCTCGGGCATAACCGCCACGGTGGCTGCAGATGTATGTACACGGCCCTGCGTTTCAGTATCAGGAACGCGCTGTACGCGGTGCACCCCACTTTCAAATTTTAAAGTACCATACACATCATCTCCTGTAACTTCCAGTTGTACCTCTTTATAGCCGCCTACCGTTCCTTCGCTTTCACTTAAAACAGCTGTTTTAAATCCGTGTTTTTCACAATATTTAATATACATCCGCAGGAGATCACCGGCAAAAAGACTGGCTTCATCGCCTCCGGTACCGGCGCGGATCTCCATAATGACATCCTTACTATCCTGGGGGTCTTTAGGTATCAGTAACTGGCGAATACCGGCTTCCATTGTTTCCTTACGCTCCTGCAAGCCGGCGGTTTCGGCCTTGGCCAGTTCACGCAGCTCCTCATCATCGCCATTCAACGCTTCTTTATTAAAGTCAATATCACCCAGCAGCCTTTTATAATCATTATAGGCAACCACGATCTTCTCCAGCCCGCGGTATTCCTTACTTGTGGCAGCAAATCTTTTGTTATCGCTTACAATTTCAGGGTTGGTAAGCGCCACACCCAGCTGATCATATTTGGCTTTTATAGCTTCCAGTTTATCTAACATGTTATTCTCTTACTTTTACAGAGGGCAGCAAAGTTAAATTATTTTACAAGATGCATTTTAATAAGTTACAGGCAGCGCAATTATTTGACGGGTACCGGTTTCATCAAAACAAAGTACTGGTGTTGAAAGAAGACGGCACCGTGGAAGCGATCATAGATCCATCTGAGGCCGGCGACGATGTTCAAATGGCCGGGGGAATCCTTGCCCCGGGGTTTATTAATTGCCATTGCCATCTGGAGCTCAGCCATTTAAAAGGCAGGATACCCGAAAATACCGGCCTGGCGGGTTTTGTAAGACAGGTAGTGCAGAAAAGGGATTTTACAGAAAGTGCTATCTTTCAGGCTATTGCCGATGCTGAGCAGGAAATGCGGCAGAATGGTATTGTGGCTGTGGGTGATATTTGTAATACCACCTATACATTGCCGCAAAAAAAGCAGAACCATTTATATTATCATAATTTTATTGAGGCCATGGGTGCTGATCCGGCTGTGGCAGATAAGAATTTTGAATTTTATAAAACTGTTTATCACCAGTTTACCGGTCTGCTAACGCCTTTACAGGTTTCTATTGTGCCACACGCACCTTATTCAGTATCTAACCCTCTTTGGAAAAAGATTTTGAATTATCCCCAAAACCAGCTTTTCAGCATACACAACCAGGAAACCGCAGATGAAAACCGCTGGTTTGAACAAAAAAGCGGGGGCTTTGCAGACATGTTTAAGGCCATGGGTCTGAACATGGATTTTTTTCAGCCTTCGGGAAAAACCAGCCTGCAAACGTATCTGCCTGTATTTCGCAGTGGGCAGCAGGTGCTGTTAGTGCATAATGTACACACCAGCGAAGCCGATATTAAACAGGTTCAGCAATCTGGTACCGACTTTTACTGGTGCCTTTGTCCTAATGCCAACGAATATATCAGCCGCGCTCAGCCACCCGTAGGCTTGCTCATAAAAAACGATTGCAATATTGTTTTAGGAACTGATAGCCTTGCGTCCAATCACCAGCTGAATATCTGGGAGGAAATAAAAACCCTGCAAAGGCATTTTCCAGAGCTTTCGCTGGAACGAATGTTGTCCTGGGCTACTATCAACGGGGCTAAAGCGTTAAAAATAGAAAAGCAATACGGTAGCTTTGAAAAAGGAAAAAAGCCTGGCATAGCCATAATAACGTTGAGTTAAAGGTCAATGGTGAATAGTAAGTTGTGGATGGTGTTGAAAAAGGTTAAAAGTTTCCGGTTCCGGGTTTCAAGTTTCCAGCAACTTGTAACCAGTAACCTGTAACCAGTAACCTGTAACCAGTAACCTGTATCCAGTATCTGCCATGAACTATGAACCCTCATCCATCAACCATATAGAGTACAGAAATTCTATACCCCGAATAATCTTTACTTTTACTTTCTATGGCTACCGTTTATAAAGAAAGAGCAAAAAAATTTCGCCAGAAAGCCGACCAGCTAAAACAACAGTCGGGCTGGTTAAGTTTTGCCAGGTTATTGAGCTTTGCAGTTTTTATATTTCTGCTGTACCTGCTTACGCAAAAAGGCAGTGGCTGGATGGGGTTTTTCACAGCAGCCGTGTTTGCTGCTTTTGTATACCTGGTAAGGTGTTATGGGAAGCTGCAACAGAAAAGGCAATATTTCTCTGCATTGGCCGATTGTAATGAAAAAGAAGAACATTTCTTACAAACTAATAAGTCGTCTTATGATGCAGGAAAAGAGTATGAAGACCCGCACCATCCCTATTCTTACGATCTGGACCTGTTTAGTGAGGATGGCCTTTTTTCCTATTTAAACAGGTGCAGCACCTCTTTCGGTAAAGAAGCGCTGGCGCAGGACCTTTTGACGCCTGATTCCTATGTCATTAAAGAAAGGCAGGAAGCTATAAAAGAGCTGGCCGGTGCAATAGATTTCAGGCAGGAGCTATATGCGCATGGGAGTCTGCATCAAGCAAGGAAGAAAGACCTTGAGAGACTGATGCATTGGATAGATAGTGATACAAAATTGGTCAATACCCTGTGGTATTACCTGCTTATGGTATTTCCTTTATGCACCATCGGCAGTTTAGTTTATTACGCTGTTACCGAGAGTGAAACCGCTTTTTCATTGTTCACTAAGCTGTTTGTAGTGAACCTTATCATTGCTTTTTCTTTTTCAAAAAAGATCACTTCGCAATTATCGGTATCCACAGCAGTTACTAAAATCCTGCAGAATTTTAGTAACCAGCTGAGATTGATTGAAACGCAGGGGTTCCAGGCTTCTTTATTCAAACAATACCAGCAGGTGCTAAACAAAAATGGAATAGCTTCCTCCCGTTTAATAGGTCAGTTGGCTTCATTGTTCAATTACCTGGAAACGGTAGTAAACCTTGTGGTGAGCCTGTTACTGAACGGGCTATTTCTTTTCCATGTGCATATTTTATATCGCTTAGGCCATTGGAAAAAACAACATGCCCATGAAATAAAAGGATGGCTGCGGATCATAGGCAAAATAGAGTCGTTGAGCAGCTTGGGGAATCTATCATATAATAATCCGTCTTTCTGCTTTCCTGAAGTAAAAGAACAACCTGCATTCAGCGCCGTTGATCTGGGGCATATTCTTGTAAAGAAAGAAAAACGGGTGTGCAATGATGTATCGTTCAATCAACAGAGATTTGTGATTCTTACCGGGTCTAATATGAGTGGGAAAAGCACTTTTTTAAGAACGCTGGGCTCTAACCTGGTGCTGGCAAGATCCGGTGCTGCAGTTTGTGCCAGCTCTTTTGAGTTTTATCCGTTCGACATTTTTGTAAGTATGCGCATTACCGACTCTTTACAGGATAGCGAGTCGCTGTTCTATGCTGAGCTGAAACGCCTGCAATCTATTATAAGAGCCCTCGAAGGGGAACGGCATCTCTTTGTGATACTGGACGAGATTTTACGTGGTACCAACAGCAATGATAAGCGGCATGGCACTATCGGCCTTATCAGAAAAATGGCCGGCTTCAATACATTTGGCATCATTGCCACGCATGATATAATAGTTGCCGATCTGGTAAAAGAATATCCTGCTTTCATCGCTAATAAAGCATTTGAATCGACCATTATTAATGATGAGCTGCTGTTTGATTATAAGCTGAAGGATGGTGTTTGCCACACATTAAGTGCTTCTTATCTTATGAAAAAAATGGAAATTATTTAGAGCCGGTTTAAATAACTTAGCATTCAAAACCAACTTCATGCAAAAAAATTCTTTACTGATTCTTATTGCAATGATCAGTGTACAGTTCACCGCAGCTCAAACAACTATATCGGATGATGTAGCGGATAAAAAAAATATTTTTAAACTAAATCTAACCGCTCCGGTATTAAAAAATTATGCTGTTCAGTATGAAAGGGTGCTCAGCAAAACTGTTTCGGTGGCAATATCTGGCAGGATAATGCCTGCTTCTACACTGCCATTCAAAGAAGAAATACGGAAAAATGTAATTAAGGGAGATGACGATCTGATAACAGATGCTTTTAACCAGGCTAGGTTCAGCAATTTTGCCATTACGCCCGAAGTGCGTTTTTATTTAGGTAAAAAGGGCTACGGAAGAGGATTCTATGTAGCCCCTTATTACAGGTTTGCCAGGTATAAAGTGCATGAACTGAATTACGTATATAACGATGGATCAGATGATGTAAATATTAAGCTTACCGGAGATCTGACAGCACATACCGGCGGGTTTTTATTGGGTGCACAATGGATGTTGAGTAATACGGTTGGATTGGATTGGTGGATCGCTGGCCCTAATATGGGAAAAGGGAAAGGAGACCTGGCAGGCTTATCTGATAAGGCTATTGATCCTGATGTCCAGCAGAACATCCGCGAGTCCTTGGAGAACGACCTTGATATCCCTTTTACCAGAACAACGGTAACTGTTGATTCTAAAGGAGCCAATATAAAAATGGATGGACCCTGGGCCGGTATAAGAGCCGGATTATTGCTTACGTTCAGATTTTAGCAATATTACCTGCCTTCTTTTTATTCAGCAATTGCCTGTCTGATTTTATTGTCCAATGGCGACATACCTGGTGAAAAGTAATGCGTCAGTTCTCCTTTTTCATTTACCAGGTATTTAGAAAAGTTCCAT
Organism: Niabella aquatica; assembly: GCF_054779315.1. Classification (NCBI taxonomy): domain Bacteria; kingdom Pseudomonadati; phylum Bacteroidota; class Chitinophagia; order Chitinophagales; family Chitinophagaceae; genus Niabella; species Niabella aquatica. The sequence goes on along the minus strand of NZ_BAAGYM010000008.1, from coordinate 63,793 downwards.
TCAGGGGCTTTATCATTCCACCCGTTCCTGTCTTTCCGGGTAAGCCATTGAAACACTTTGTTTTGCTGCGGAGAGGCGATTACTACTGATTTTTTCATCAGAGGAAAGCTTACTCCATAATTTTTTTCGCAAAAGCTGGCTATAGTGGCATCATCCGCTTTTTCCTGATCTTTAAAATCATTAGCAGGAAAAGCAATGATAACAAGCTTATTTTTATATTGTTCGTACAAAGATTGTAACGCCTTATACTGAGGTGTATATCCGCAATCGGAGGCTGTATTTACCAATAATATTTTTTTATTTTTCAGCACAGAAAAATCAAAGGCATTGCCATCATTAGTGGTTGCTCTTAAATCATAAAAGGATTGCAAAGGTTGTTTGCTGTTGGGGCTTTCAATATCTTTTTTAGTAGAAAAAAGCTGTATCACAGGATAAAGGGTTTTTATGATCTTTTGTTTTGTTGTCATTTGTTCAGAGTTGCTGTTTGTACAGAAATACCATGAAAGCATGGCGAAAACTACTGCAAAGGTGGCAAGTTTTTTTTCATACTTATTTAGGAGCATATAGCATTTTTTAAAGACCGAATAAACTCCGCTGGTCCGAAGGACCCCCTTAGAGCCTATCGTGTGGACACATCTTTGGTCGGGTATCTTTTTGTGAGCGTTCTGCATATCCTCCCCTCGGGGGAGGTGGCCGCCAGGCCGGAGGGGGACTAGCTGAAGATTTTCTTAACACGTCCTCCCCCTTCCTCCTCTGTCTAAATAACGTTGTTCTCGATATCCCCCTCAAAAGGGGGACATTTTTCGTTCAGTTGCCTGAACCAGCCTTCCATATCTTACAACTAACAGGTGACTCACCGAAATGTGTCCACACGATAGCTTTAGAGCGGGAGTACCAAAGCCCCTTATTGTAGCCTCCGGCTACTTTTTAAATGTAGCCAAAGGCTACAATATAATCCTGCGAAACATTTTGTTTCGCAGAGCATCATGATGTTTACATTAAGTATTTGTCAATTTAACAGTTAAAATTTAACATTCAACTTACCCCCATTGCAGGATCGCTGATGGTGCTCTTGCCGTTTTCTACTCTTCCTGCATATTTCCTTTGAAAAGAAGTATTTCCTTTTATTGAAAGCGTAAAGTCGTACCAGCCCTGACTTTTTTCAAGATTCAGTAATAAGGTTGCTTTGGCATTTGGGGCTATTGTTTTAATAATATCTTTCTGCCCGTAACAGTTGTCTTTTAGAACAAATTGCTTTGTCGTTCCGGATTTGTTTGTTACCATTAATTGCAGTTGCCTTTTATAAGACCCCATAGCGTACCTGCATTCAATATGCAGCAGATCTTCCCGGCTATTGCCTTTTAGTTCCCGGTAAAAGCCGTTTGGGCCTAATAACGCGAAATGATACTGCACTGTCTCAAATCCGTCTAAAGGAATATGGTATTGAAGCCGCTCGCCGGCAGCAACTGCAAAAGACCAGTTACGGTTTCTTATTTTTGTTCCGTCTGTATTTTTATATGGCTGGTAAGCGTACAGCAGGAAAGGACTGCCGGCTGCCTTTTCTTTAAACAGATTCTTTGATGCTTCGAAGATGAAGCTCATGCTGTTTTTATCTGTTTGAATATTTCCATCTGCATACAGTTCATAAGGCAGGGGAATGGACGGTTTAATGCCGTTTTCCTGTTTAAAGAAATTTTTTGTTTTTGAAAAGTCTGATCGTAAGGCTGTTATCTCGGTTGATGATAACGGGCTTATTGCACCTGGCAATGGCATGTAACGGGCTTCGTTAATCTGCTGTATGTATGGGTTCCGGTTGAGGAATTCCGGCTTTTTAATTGCTTCACCGTTATAGGGAAGAAAGGCAGAAGAAAGATCTCCACAAACAGCACGGCGCCATTCAGAGATATTATCCAGCTGTAATTTTTTTCCGGCTTTGCGCGATGCAAATTTTTCAATGAACTGCACTACCGATGTGTGGTCAAAAACCTGTGAATTAACATAGCCGCCTCTTGACCAGGGACTAGCTACAACAAACGGCACGCGGTAACCCAAACCAATAGCATGCTCCCGCGCATTTTGCGGAGTAACACCCTTTTGCCTGATCTCATCGTCCATTGTAACAAATTCCTTCTCCAGGTGTTGAATGCTTTCTGAAACATCGCCTGTTTTCTTATCCCGGTAATCAGGTGCCGTAAAAGGAGGTATATGATCGAAGTATCCATCATTCTCATCGTAGGTGAGGATAAATATCGTTTTTTTCCACACTTCTTCGTTGTGGGTAAGGATATTTAAAACTTCCGATACATACCAGGCGCCAAACCAGGGCGCAGACGGATGATCAGAAAAGTACTGTGGCGCCACCAGCCATGAAACAGCCGGTAACTTTCCTTCTTTTACATCCTTCCTGAAATTGGCGAGCACATCTGATTTTGGAACCCGCATTTTTCTTTTGGTACCATTGTCATCATATTCTATTTCTTCAGTGCTGTGATAATCGGGGTCAAAATCGTTAGTTACAAAGGCATTAGTATGCAAAGCTTGCTCAAATTGGGTTAACGGTTCGGCAAGCTCTTTCCTGCAGCGTTCCAGCTCTTTAATATAATACTGCTTACGATCACGTAAGCCATTTAAAACACGTTTCAGCTTTTCGTCATCCGGGGTTTTCGCAACTCTGTCTTCCAGTTCAGCAAGACTTTTATCATAATCGTTCAGCTTATTGGTAAGATAGGTCTCATATTTTTCTGACCGGCGTACTCTGAACTGCGAGAACCATTCCAGGTCGTTGTCTGTAAAGTTGCTTAGCCAGGCTTCGTCTTCACCTTCAAGGCCGGAGGGGAGGCTTAATTCATTCTGGTACACTTTCCACGTAATACCATTTTCCTGCAATAGTTCGGGCAGGGTTTTCCAGTCCGCTTCTGCACTGTAATCTGCCTCGTTATTACGCACCAGGGCGGGGTGTTTTGCAAGACCGTCTTTACGCAATGCGCCCGACCAGAAATACAGGCGGTTGGGTGTGGTGCCTGTTAACGAAGAGCAGAAATGCTGGTCGCATACTGTAAAAGCATCTGCAAAGGCGTAATTAAAAGGAAGATCTTCCCGGTTGTAATAGCCCAGCGTCATTGGCATTTCTTCAAATCCTTTGTAGCCGGTTTTTTTTGCGATCAGCCATTTATCGTATAGCCCGTTATTATGGGCATCTACCTGATCTTTCCAGGTATGCGGCAGGCCACCCATCCAGGTGATCTTTGTGTTTTTCATATCTAACCTGAAGGGCAGGTAAGACTCCTTTTTATCGTCTGTCTGCAGCCATACCGGGTTGCCATCAGGCAGCTTCAGGATATTACGATCATTAAAACCTCTTACGCCTTTTAATGCGCCAAAACAATGATCAAAAGAACGGTTTTCCTGCATCAGCAGCACAATATGTGCTGCGTCTTCAAACGTAGATCCTTTGACCGGATTGATGGATGCTGCCTTAAGAATAGAAGCAGGAAGCGCGGAAAATATTCCCGCGCCCCCAGCCAGTAAACTTGTATTTTTTATAAAATCCCTTCTTGAAAAATCAATAGCCATTGCGATTTAGATTATACTATTTACTTTTAAAAAATTGATCTGTTTCAATTATTTTAATAACCACATCATTTCATTTACATTATCATTACCTCCATACTGGCTTTGGATAGCAGCATCCAGGTTGTCGCTGTTATTTGACAGTTCTGTGGAAGGATAAAGCCAGCGCAATGGAAATTTGTTAGATGGGGTATTAAGATTTGTAGCTGGATTTAATAAAAATTCAGGATACCCTGTTCTGCGGTTTTCATACCAGGCGTTGTAATCACAATTTTGTAAAAATCCGGCCAGGTATTTCTGTGTAATGATTTGCTTGATCTGGTTTTCGCTGCTTCCGGTTAGTGCAATACCAGCAGCAGATGGGTAGCTGTTAATATAGGCATCGTCCATTGTTACACCGTGCCTGTATGCTGCAGGCGTATAGTTTACCAAAAACCTCATAGACTGCTGTATACCTGCTGCATAGTAAGCCTGTGCTGCTGTGCCCGATATCCAGCCTCTTACGGTCGCTTCTGCCAGCAGGAATTTTACATCCCATACACAAAGCAGTCCAACAGGCTCTGCATTGAACAGGTTTACATAGCGTCTGTTAAAGTCAGAGAAATTACCAGCATTGTAGGCTGCCACAATATTAGCCATTGTATTGGAGGGTTCAAGCCCGAGGTAAGCATCAAAGCTGGAAGCTGAGCCCCCGGCAGTAATCTTTGCCGAAGCAGGCTCTGCCACGTAGAACAAACGCCTGTCCTGGTTGGCTTTTAAAGGATCAATAAAAGTAGTAGTAAGTGCAGAATAAATAATAAATGGATTGGTTTGAACAGGTGTGTTGGACCATGGATAACAGCTTCCTGCAGCGTTCTGATACGTTACAGCAAAGTTATCTGTATAATCTTCCATTAAAGGCCGTTCTGCCACAATTTTCTGGAAGCGGCCCGTTACATTCAGGTCGGCATCAGCCGTTTTTTTATACAGGTTCATCAACACATGCAATTGAAAAGAGTTTATCAGTTTTCTCCATTTATCGGTTTTCCCGCCATAAATAAAATCTCCCGAAAAATCACTCCCGTTTTTAAATAGCTCATCGGCCTGGTCCAGCTCTTTTAGAATACCAATAAAAACCTCTTTTTGTGTATCGTATTTAGGTTTGATATTTCCATCGCTTTCTCCTTTTATAGCCTCTGAGTAAGGGATATCGCCTACTCTCATAGTAGTTTGAAAGAACTGCCAGGCGCGTATAAAATGACCCAATGCAGTGTAAGAGTTCTTCAGCGCATCAGACGGTGCATTGGCTATCATAGGTTGTACATTGCGTAAAACAGTAAGCCGATTAAAATCGATCCTCCCAAATCGATTATATTGCATGGCTTCGGGGCCGCCTTCCTTCCAGATCGTGTATTTACTTAGCATGAACGGGTACATAAAACCTTTTGATGTGGCTATATCGCTTACCGTAATAGATCCCAGTATACTGGTAGCTAACCATTCAGACCGTGAAGTGCTTGTTGCATCTGGGTTGGTATTAATTTGATCGAACTTGCCGCATCCCGTAAACGCTGTAACAGCAATACAGCATAGCAGCATATACTTATATATAGAAACGTGCATAATCTTTTGTTTTAAGTTTCAGGTAAAGTGGTTAAAGACCTAATTTGATATTAAATCCGATCATTCGCTGAGAGGGCGCGTTCAGGTCTTCTGTATCCCTGTCGGGATCAGAAAATTTAAATTTGGTAACTAGTAACACATTCTGAGCAGTTAAAGAAACAGAAGCGTTTTTTATTTTAGAGTGGCCCAGCAAAGATTTAGGAAGTTGGTATCCGATAGAAATTTCCCTCAGCTTTGCAAAGCTTTCGCTCATTACACCATGCTCGCCCTTTCCTGAGATATCCTGCATATAGCTTTGATAGCCTACGGCCACATCGTTGGGTGCATACTGGCGGGTGTCGCTGGTAACATTTCCATATTTGTCATACTTTACTTCTCCAGAAACTACTTTTACTCCCTGTCCTATATAGTTCTTCAACCCGTTTACCACTTCATCATAACGGAACTGGTTATCTGTGTCAGGGTGCGAACCTGTATCAAACATTTTATCCCAGATATAATTGTACATTAAACCGCCTATGCGGCCATCGATAGAGATTCCAAAAATTACGTTCTTCCAGTTAACTGTATTGGAAAAACCAAAAGAAAAATCAGGATCACCATATCCTATCTGGTATTGATAATCGCTTTCTACCGGGTACCCGTTCTGGTGAATGATATTGCCATTAGGGTCTTTAAGAAGAACATCTCTTTTATAGATATCCAGCCTGTTACCTACTTTTGTAAAAGCGTCATCAGAAGAATATATAGGGTCTAACTTTTTATAATAACGGTGCTGGAAAGACCAGTTGATGAGCGAATTCCAGGTAAGATACTTGTTTTTGATGATCGTTCCATCTAAGGTTATTTCCATACCACGACGCACAAGTTGTTCTCCGGTATTTATTAACGTGCTGCCAAAGCCGGAGGCGGAAGATATGGTTTGTGATATTTTCCTGTCGTAATATAATTTATTGAAATACGCCACATCCAGGCGCAGGCGCTGGCCAAGCATATAAGCTGCGGTTCCCATTTCCCATGTTCTTTCAGCAGAAGGCAATAAATCCAGCGGATACAGATTGCCGGGATAAGATGCAGAAACATTTCCTAAAACAGAGCCTGTTGCATAAGTTCGGTTAATATCATATATACTTGCCGCATATTTTGAAACCGTCCATGAGCCTCTGAGCTTCCACATATTCACCCACTTTGGCATAGGCATGTATTCTGAAAGAATGAAACTTCCGGCAACAGAAGGATAAAAATAAGAACGTTCCGCCTCAGGTTGGGTAGAGAACCAGTCGTTCCGGCCTGTTACATCTATAAAAATCGCATTATCCCAGGATAGCGTGGCTTTACCATATAAACTATTAACCTGTGAACGCTCAAATCCAAAGTTCGTTACAATAGCATCTTGCCCTAATACGGTAGAGGGAATAGCATTGGCTAATGAATACCAGCCCGGCACATTCAGGCCGTTGCGTGTACGGGCACCTTGCTGGCGAAATTCCAGGTAGCGGATAGATCCCCCGCCTAATACATCAACACCGAATTTGCCAAAGTTTTTCTGATAGCTGAGTATCGCATCGTTCGTGGTGGTAAAACCCCATGTTTGATTTTGTCCATAAAGCCCTTTGGCATTCCAGCTCCAGCTCATCGCCCCAAGGCGATCGGGATCCAGGCGGAAATTGACGCTCTGTCCTCTTGTAGAAATAGCGCCAATAGCATTGCGGACAATATCTTCATCTTTAAAATAATCATAACCGCTGCGAACCATCAGTTTCAGATCTGGTGTAAACCTGTAGTTGGCGGTCATACTGGCATTCAGTAAATTCTGGTTAAGTCCCCATAGTTTTTCGTAAGCCATATAATAAGGATTATCATACCAGTTTTTGTACAGCCAGTTTTGCTTTTGATCTTTTACAGCCCAGTAATCTTTATATTGGGAAAGATCATATTCGGGCCCTGTCCACATCAGGATCTGGTACAGGTATCCCTGATCTCCGTAACCCGCTCCCCACACATTGGGAGCTTCTTTCCGGGTATAACCCATGTGCGCCTCCAGAGTAAATTTTGTACTGGCGCGCATTTCGCCGCTCACCGTAAAATTGGTAATGTTTAGCTTCTGGTTAGGGAACTGGCCTTTGTTATAAATATGGTTCAGCCCCGCACGGAAATAGCCATTATCCCCGGTTTGTGTAACGCTGATGTTATTATTAGTGATAAAGCCGGTTTGCATAAAATTCTTCAGGTTGTCTTTTCCCCGGGTAATCAGCGGCATCATTTCTTCGTGCTTGGTTATAGGATTCCATTGCATAGCACTGTCTCCGATGTTCAGTTTAGGCCCCCAAACATAATCATCTGTTATTTTGCCGTTCTCTCCATGACCGTAAGATGTTTGTACTTTAGGAATAGACAGATAACCAATTGTGAACATATTGTTTGTGTTGAAGTCTATGGAAACGCCTTTTCCTTTTCCTCTTTTAGTACTGATCATTACTGCACCGTTCTTTCCTTCGGCGCCATACAATGCTGCGGCAGTAGGGCCTTTCAGAAAATCGATGCTTTCAATATCATCTGTAGGAATATCCCGCAGGGTTACGTTAGAGTATTGAACCCCGTCTATAATGACTAACGGGCTTTCTCCGCGCATTTCAAGGCTTGGTTTGCCGTTAAACTCTGTGGAGTTTTTAACTACCAATCCCGCTACTTTACCTGTTAATGAAGTTCCAAGATCAACGCCTTTTACTGTTTGCAGGTTTTGACCTCCTACTTTCTGTGTTGCATATCCTAATGCTTTTTCCTGGCGTTTGATACCGAGGGCCGTTACCACCACTTCTTCCATTGCCCTGTCGGCTTCTTCCAGAACAATATTGATAACAGGTTGCCTGTTTACACTTACTGTTTTTGTTTTATAACCTATATAGCTGAATGTTAAGGTAGCGTCTTCATCAACCTCTATACTATAGTTGCCCTCATTGTTTGTAATAGTAGATCCTCCTTTGCTGGAAATCACAGTAGCACCCACAATTTTTTCTCCACCTGTGCTGGTCACCGTTCCTTTTACCAGTATGACTGCATTAGCTTTAGGGTCCTGTCTGATAATGATCAGCTTTTCGCCCAGCTTTTCAAACTCAAGGCCGGTGCCTTTTAAAATTTTCGGCAAAATTTCGAGCACAGGCGCGCGCTCTGTTTTAAGGCTAACTATCATCCTGTTGTCGATAATTTCATTACTGAAAACAAACCGGTAATCAGATTTTTTCTGGATGGTTTTGAGCACTGTAGCCAGTTTGGTGTTTTGTAGGTCTATTGTTACCATTTCCTGCGAATGCACAGTTGTGGCAGCAACCTGCGTAGCAGAAAGAAACAATAAAACAATACCTAGTTTCATAAACAGCAATTTTTTAAGAAATTTTCTGTAAGACGCGCGTTGATAAGCGTTTTTTTCCATACTTTACATTTTGTTGGTTTAACGATGGGAAGCGCCCCGCTTCCTTTGATTACAGGAGAAATGGCCGCAATCCATTTCTCCTTTTTTGCATTCTTTTTGATTTTTACTTTTGGTTTACATATCCTTTATTTTTTGATGATTATATTATCCCCATCTTTTGTATATGAAAACGGGTAAGATATCTGTAATGCTTTCAGTACCTCCTCTACGGTTTCGTTACGAAAATTTGCAGTGTATTTATACCGCCTCACTTCGGGGTCGGCTATTGTAACAGACACATTGTACTTCCGTTCTATGGTGTTTTTTATTTCTTCCAGTGTTTGCTCTTCAAATATCAGGTAGTGATCCATCCATGCAGTTTCTGCGTGTGTAGGAAGATCTGTCTGAACAAGTGGTGCTACTACGGTTTCTTTTGGAAACTGGATGGCAGCGTTGTCAGCACTATCCTTCAACACAAACTTTTGATTTATTTCCAGGGTTTTATACACTGCATCTTTAGTCGTTCCTGGTATAAGAATCTGTACCTTGCCTTCGATAAGAGCGGTTTCACTAAAGAAATCACTTTTATAGGCTTTTACATTGAATTTAGTGCCTACTGCTTTTACTTTGTACTTTGAAACATCTACAATAAAAGGTAAATGTTTATCGTGTGCCACTTCAAAAAAGGCCTCACCATCCAGGTACACCGTACGGTTTGTAACGCCAAAGGCTTCATCCATTCCCAAAAATGAACCTGCATTGAGTGTGACCCTGGTACTATCTGGCAGCCATATTATTTTTATTTGACCTTTGGGAGAAGTAACAGACTTATCAAATCCTGCAGGTTTTGTATGAACAAAAAAGGGCGTAGGTGTTGCCTGTTTCTGTAAGGTTTTAAGAACAAAAGTAGTACCTGTTGTTAATGCAAAAGCAGCGGCTGCCACCCACGGCCATATTTTTTTGCGGGCGCTTTTGCTTCCTGCCCTGTATGAGCGTTCATCATCAGTGTCAGCAACGCTTAAATACTTCCCGGAAAGGCTTTCGTTAGCAGATAGCTCATCCTGTTTTTTCTTAAGCATATATTGTAATCCCAGCACCAAGCGCCTCGCTTCCTCCATCACAGCCAGCTCTTCAGGATGATGATATAGATAGTCGTCCCATTTTGCAATGTCTGTTTCGCTCTGCTGGGTACAGTAGGCAATAAAAGAGTCGTCGACAATTAATTCCTCAATAGTATAAGCCATGCAGGGAAGTCTTTTACTATTAAAGACGAAAGACGCTTTAAAATCTAACCGCTTTTTATAATTATTTTACGGAAAAAAAGAAAGGAAAATGCCCGCAAGCTTAGAAAACGGTTTTTTGTTCTCAAGGTTCAGTCTTAGTTGCCGGATACCTTTTGAAAGATTATTATAAACAGTTTGACAGGTGAAGCCGGTGCTTTCCGCAATTTGTTCTGTGGTTAACCCCTGGTAGTATTTCAAATATATAACACGCCTGTAGCGGGCGGGAAGGCGTTTATAGGCATCTTCAAGCTTATTTACTAATTCCATGCTGGTCTCCAGCTCTTCAATAATCTCTAATGCTGATGGGGGAAAAGGATAATTTTCTGCAACTAATGAGCGGCGGTCTGTCCGGTACAGGTCGATCAGTCTGCGCTTAAAAGCTGTTAGAAGGAATGCTTCGGGATTTTTCACATCACTGGTTTCTTTCTGCAGCAGGTCCAGAAAAAACTGCTGAACGATATCTTTGGACTCCTCATAGCTATATCCCCTCTGGCAGGCAACAGCCAAAAGCTTTCCTTTGTAAGTACAATACCATGTGTCGATAGTTTGCATGAAGTAACAATAATTTCAAAGATACTCCATTAACCTGCTTTTTGCAAAGGCTCCAAAAAGCTAACGCATTCTTAATATTGGCTTGCCGGCAGATGAGGACTCAAATTCATCTCATATCTATTTAATCAGCTTTTTCAAAATTCCCAACCTGCCCTTAAAAGAAGGGTAAGCCAAAGGCAGATCGGGCCAGGTGGCCGCTTTTAATATAGCCTTTTGATGGCTGAAAGTATCGAATGAATATTTACCATGATAACGCCTCATACCCTGTTTCTCCTGCCGCCCAAAGGCAGGCTTTTATTGCATAGCTGCATATTTATACAGGCACCGCCCGAGGGCACTTTTTGAAGCTATTCCTCTGCTTCCTTTTTATTGCCGGTAAAACATAAAAAGCTAACGGGTTGGGGTTCCTGCGTATTATTTCTAAAGCAAAAGCGTTGTCGCTATAGCCAATTACCGGTAACAACGACCCGAAGATCTCTTCATTCATAACAGGATCGTCTATGTGCGGTGCTTCAATAATAGTGGATATATATAGCGTATTTCTTCGTTATGCGTGCCGCCAAAGATTACTTTGCCTGTTTTCAGGTAACCCGGTCAAACTGTTTTTTATTAATGATGCGTCCATAGTCGTAGCTTATTACAGGATGTTTGCTATAAAATGCCTGGATGGTATCTTTTACTGATTGATGAATGAGAGCATACTCGGGGGCAATGCAGGTTTGTTCTGCATTTAAGAACTTCACCAGTGTTATTCTTTTTGCAGCAAGCCTTAAATCGGCGTTGGCAGAAACGATACAGGGCTTTTCCCGCCCGGCTCTAAAGTTACGGGGATCAGCTGTTCTGCCGCCTGTTTATAAATGATCTTTCCAACAGCAGTGCTTCCTGTGTAAAACATGGTCAAACCGGCGGATCGAATGCCTCTGCTATGATTTTTGCAGGGTGCTTTCTGTGGCTGTTGCAAACTCACTGGGTTTTAATACCACACAGTTGCCTGCTGCAATGGCACCGATCAAAGGGATAAGTGAGTAATAATCAGCACCACGCCCAGCGGCTCACTTATAATAAGGCTGTTGTCAAGCTGTTTTAAAAGGTTCGTACCCGTTTTGCGGAGCCGCCAGTTCCTCTGTATGTTTTAAAAAGTAGTTGATCTCTGACAGCACCATCCCGGTTTCTGTGATCCATACAAAGTATTGCCTTGTTATTTCAGGTTGTGGTAACCGGTTCATCAATTTAAATTGATGGGAGGCCTTGCGCTTTGCCTTTAGCTTTTAAGCTATTTTTGTTTGAAGATAAAAAACGTGTGGTAAATGACGGACGAATACTTTATGCGGCTGGCTTTAAAAGAAGCTCAGCAGGCATTTGACGAAGATGAAATACCTATCGGCGCTATTGTAGTGCAAAATAATAAGGTGCTGGCGCGGGGATATAATATGACAGAAAAGCTGAACGATACTACGGCTCATGCTGAAATAATAGCGCTTACATCGGCATTTAGTAATGTGGGCGCCAAATATTTACCCGAAGCCACCTTGTACGTAACCGTTGAGCCTTGCGTGATGTGTGCCGGCGCTTTATACTGGAGCAAAATAAGCCGAGTGGTATGGGGCGCATCCGATGTCAAAAACGGGTTTAGCCGAATTGAGCCTGCTGTATCTCCCTTTCATCCTAAAACCGAAATAGTAACGGGCATCCTGGAAGAGGAATGTGCCGCGCTGATGAAGGTATTTTTTAAGAATAAAAGATGACAAATTGGAATAATGTTTGATGAGCTTAAGCGTACTGTTCAACTATCTCGTTATAAATTTGTTATATTGCCAGACATTATTTAATTACTTAATCATATAAAAAATTACAACTATGGCTTTTACATTACCGCCTCTTCCGTATGCTAAAGATGCATTGGAACCACATATTGATGCACAAACAATGGAAATACATCACGATAAGCATCACCAGGCTTATGTTGATAACCTGAACAAAGCAATTGACGGAACCGAGCATGCAGAAAAGTCTTTAGAGGAGCTTGTTAAAAATGCGGGAACTATTTCACCTGCTGTGCGCAATAACGGTGGCGGCCACTGGAACCATACTTTCTTCTGGGAAATTTTAACTCCCGGAGGCGCAACGGCTCCATCAGGTACTTTGGCTAAGGCTATTGACGAAACGTTTGGCTCTTTAGACGCTTTAAAAGAAAAGCTGAATACAGCCGGTGCTACCCGTTTTGGGAGTGGCTGGGCCTGGCTTATTGTAAAGGATGGAAAGCTGGAAGTAACTTCTACTCCTAACCAGGATAACCCTTTAATGGACGTTGCGGAAGTAAAAGGCGCTCCTGTTTTAGGCGTTGACGTTTGGGAACATGCGTATTACCTGAAGTATCAGAATAAAAGACCTGATTACCTGAAAGCTTTCTGGAACGTGGTAAACTGGGAAAAAGTAGCCGAGAAGTACGAAGCGGCTCTTTAATTATCCTGAAAGATAAAAACGGTTAAAGTTTAGCCCACGGTTAAGACTGTGGGCTAAATATTTTACAAAATCTCGAACCTGCATAAAACAGTGGCTTCCACTTTCAGGTTTTCGAAATTCAGGTCGGCTGCATCAGCTACTCCTTTTGCTTTTGCTTCAAACATAACCGTATTAGCATATACCGGCCTTGCAAATACATTTTGCTCCTGGATATAAAGCGCCTTGCCCGCTTTCTGATCTACTGCGTTACATAGCAGCTGTGCTTTTTCTTTTGCGGCCTTAATGGCTTTTATTTTTACTTCCTGCCGGTATTCTTCTATTTTGCTGCTTTCCAGCTTTTCAATAGAAGCGTTGGAGATACCTATTTCTTCCAGCGCTAAAAATACCAGTCCGGCGGTTCTGCCATCTTTAACCATTATCTGGTACTGCTTACTCAGTAACACCTCTTTTGATAAAAAGCCTGTTTTTAAATTGCTTGCCAGGTCTTTTATCATTACGTCCTTTTTAGTATCAATGCCTAAGCTCTGCAGCTTTTGCAGCATTTGGCGTTCCTGTTCCGGGATCGCATTTTTGTTTTTGCTGTCTTTTTCGGTCAGCAATACCTGTATGTAAATCTTATCAGGTGTAAATTCCATTTCGGATTTGCCGGTTACTTCAATATAGTTTTTGTCAATGAAATTTTTTTCACCGGTTTGCGCAAAAGAAGCTACCGAAAACATTACTGCTAAAGCCACAAATAATTGTTTCATAAAATAAGGTTTTAAAATGAATTAATAATTTGTTTGGAAGATGCTGAGGACGCAGCAGTTGCATACATCTTTACAAAACTTTAAGTTTTTAGGCATTTGGTCATAATTATTAACAAAATTTAGAAAACCATGCAACCTTAAGTGTCTGCTATATAATTTCCTGATCTTTTAGGCCGAAAATAATTTTTACGTTTATGGCTATATTAATATTCCGTCTATCGATCCGGGTTTAATATATAGCCTTTATGTAATCTGTGAATATAAACTGGGGAACTCCTGAGCCCTGTACAAGCCTTCTGTCGCATTTAAACAGTATTCGATGTAATGATTCGTTGCTACTCTGCAAAATGAAAAAAGGGCATGAAAGGTCCATAAAAAGTCACAGCTATTGTCTGTCGTGTCTTTTTTGCTTATGCTGCAAGTTATTACCGCGTTCTACTTTTGCTCTGCTATTATTATTTTACTATAGGTTTTTGCATCATCCTTGTCCACCTGTACAATACGAACATATAACCGCTGATCCGTGTACCTGCTGATGTCATTGCGCTGCTTATTACAGGCGAAGATAGCGGCGCAGCAAACAGCAATACTCAGTAACATCTGTTTTCTGTATTTTCTGCCAAAAGGCAATAACAAACCCCAAAGCCCTAAACCGGCTAATAATGCCGCAGTAAACGTTCCGGCATTTATTTCGAACCGGTAGCTGAGCAGCTCATCGCTGTTGCCGTCTTTTGCAAGTGTTTGCATCCTGCCGATTTCAGTAAAGTTTTTACCATCGGCAGAGGCTTCGATAATAAAATATTCGTTGTTTTCTTCCTCCAGGGTCTGCCAGTTTACAGTAAGCATATTGTTCGCTATGAATGCGCTGACAGTACCAAATTTTACAGGTAACAGTGCTGTTTGTGTTTTTATAAAAAATCCACTGAAGCCTTCCACGTCCACGCTTATCTCCCACATATTGGTAGTGCTGTTCCAAACAATATCATCATCATCAGGATCAATCGTTTGTACTGCACCTGTGTAAGTATGCGGCAGTCCACTGCCATCACTGCTGTTTCCTCCCCGTTTTTCAATCAATATATTGGCCCTGTTTCCATTATCAGTATTCCAACGGGGCATATATATTCTATCGCCGGCTTCGGCTATTGAATTGAAACTCCTGAAATCCTCCTGAGTGAAATACAGCGTTATCCGGCCTGTAGCTGCCGATGCGTTATTGTCGGGCGTTATTTCATAATGTCGCCTTACATAGTGTTGCGGCTGGGCGCTTTCAATCCACACTTTAATAGCTGTATTGCCCGATATAGGCCGGGTGCCCAGGCTTTCTATTGTTGCCACCAGCGAGCAATTGTCTATAACTGTGGTTGACTGCGACGGGGTTATCAATCTGGCGCTGCTTATATTCGCTGCTGCTATCCCCAGTATGTTATCATTGCCTACCCGGCCAAACTGGTGCAGAAACGTAGACCAGCTTTCGGTGATTCCGCCATTACCAAGCTGCCCCTCCCTGTTCCAACCGGTACCCCATAACGACGAGCTGGTTGTAACCGCCAGGCTATACCAGTCGCCGGCTTCTACCAAATCCAAGTCTGTTAAGGCGTTTACTAAAACAGGTGTAAGCGCTTCCCCCGATGTTGCATATCCTCTGCCCAACTGCCCCTGCCTGTGATTGCCCCAGGCCCAAAGGGTGCCATCGGCTTTTATAGCAAGAACATGGTCGTCGCCGGCGCTTACGCCCTTCCAGTTCTCAGTTCCTATCTGTGCGGGTATTTCTCTATATTCCTCTGTATCAGTAATGCCATCGCCTAATTTTCCATACTCAGCGCTGCCCCAGGTCCATATTTTGCCATCAGTTGTCAGCGCTGCCGAAAACTCATGGCCTGTACTAACTGTTCGCCAATTGCTGGCTGCCCCCACCTGCGTAGGAATCAATTTATAGTTTGTGGTACCATCGCCCAACTGCCCCATATAATTGGGGCCCCAGGCCCAAAGGGTGCCGCTGGTTTTTATGCCCAGGCAATGCGTACCGGCGCTAACAGCCTTCCAGGTATCAGTGCCCACCTGCAAAATTGTCGATCTTGAATTAATAGTGCCATCACCCAACCCTGCCAGGCCATTGTATCCCCAGGCCCAAAGCGTGCCATTTGTTTTAATGGCCAGGGTAAAGTCGCTCCCTGCACTAATCGTGGCCCAGTCAGCATCGCTTCCCACCTGTTTGGGAGTTAAAACTTCCCCGCCTGTTCCATCTATCTGGCCCAGGTTATTAAGGCCCCAGGCCCAAAGGGTGCCGTCCGATTTAATAGCTACAGTATGCCTGAAACCTGCGCTTACCGCTTTCCAGGTTGTTCCGGGAAGGATATGCACAGGGGAAAAGCGGTTTATTTTAGTGCCGTCTCCTAATTCTCCGTAATTATTTTTTCCCCATGCCCACAAGCTGCCCTCCAGCCTGATACCAAATGAGCTGCCTTCGCCGGCGCTTACAGAAAGAAACGAGCTGCATTGGCCAACGGCCAGAAAGTGGGCAGAGAGTAGAATGATTGCTATAATTATTGACAAAACCCTTGCGCGGGCAGCACTTTGGAGAGTACGGGGAGTTCTTTTTGTCATATCTTATTTTATTAGAGATATCGGATTACCCGCACCAATGTCATCAGTAAAATCATAAATTGTATTACATTTCTTGATAATTGATATTATCCTGTTTATAAAATGAAGTTTTGATTGTATTATCTTTAATATTTACAGAATATAAAAGGGCATGCAACCCACGCATAAACTGTTCTTATTATTTTTCTCCTGTATTATTGAATGCACGTATATGCATGCTTACATCTAAATTTGTTATATGAACTAATTACGCTTGTTATAATAAATCAAATTCATTATCTATGGAAAAACAGTTGCCTTTTTTAGTAAAGCTGGCGTTGGTACTTTTCTGTGCTATCAGCATGGGTTATTTATTAATCCTGGGTCATACATTGTTTGCTCCTTTGTTTTTTTCATTTTTGATGGCCTTGCTGGTATTGCCGTTGTCTGTTTCTTTAGAGAAAAAGGCACATTTTAACAGGGGACTGGCTTCTTTTACTGTAGTGATGCTCCTGCTGCTGGTGTTTACCTGTGTTATTTTCTTTTTCAGCAACGAAATAAGTGCCTTTGCTAATGACTGGCCATTATTAAAACAAAATGGGTTAAATGCCTTCCATTCTACCCAGCAATGGATTACTTCAAAATTTAATGTTGATGCACAAAAGCAAATCGATTATATAAATCATGCTGCAGAAAAAATTTTTTCTACAAGCGCTGTTCTTTTAGGGAGTACGCTATTTGCTCTTAGCTCTATGTTGATATTTCTGGGGTTTACCTTATTATTTACCTTTTTTATTCTTAATTACCGCCGAACCCTGTATACCTTCCTGGTTACAGTATTCAACCCTTCAGAAAGACCAAGGGTTGAAGAGATCGTAGACAAGGTAAAATCAATTATTAAAAAATACATAATCGGTTTATTTACTCAAATGCTTATTGTATCAGTGCTGCTTATTATCATTTTATCCGTATTGGGTCTAAAATATGCAGTGTTGCTGGGCTTTATGGGCGGTATACTTAATGTAATTCCCTACCTGGGTATTTTAACGGCGCTTTTGTTAAGCTGTCTTGTAACTTTTGCCACACTTGGAAGTAGTAAAGTATTGCTGGTGGTAATCGTTTTTGTAATAGTGCATGCAATAGATGGCAATATTATAATGCCGGTTGTGGTGGGATCTAAAGTAAAACTAAATCCAATGATATCCTTTTTGGGTATTATCATTGGTGAAATGCTGTGGGGTATTACCGGTATGTTCCTTTGCATTCCGTTTCTTGCAATACTGAAAATTATATTCGACCGTATAGATGGCTTAAAACCCTGGGGGCTGCTAATGGGCGAGGAAGGGATTGTTAAGAAAAAGAAAGGGCCTGTTATAAAAACAAACGCTACATAATCAATGGCCTCCCTACTTCGGACTAAAATAATACATTTGTATTTATGAACAGAGTGGTGATCACAGGTATGGGCATTTACTCCTGCATTGGCAAAAACCTGCAGGAGGTAACCGCCTCTTTAAAAGCCGGGAAATCCGGTATTATTTTCGATCCGGTACGCAAAGCATTTGGATACCGTTCGGCTTTAACCGGATGGGTAGAACGGCCGTCCTTAAAAGGTTTGCTCGACAGGCGTTCACGTATTATGCTGTCTGAAGAAGGAGAATATGCCTATGTGGCAACCGTGGAAGCATTAAAGAATGCCCGTATGGATGAAAATTATATAGCAGCCATACAGCCCGGGATCCTGTATGGCAATGACAGTTCTGCCAAGGCGGTTATTGAATCAACAGATCTGATCCGTGAAAAAAAAGACACGATGCTGGTAGGTTCGGCGGCAGTGTTCCAAACGCTCAACTCAACTGTAACTATGAACCTGGCCACAATTTTTAAGCTGAAAGGTATTAACCTTACGGTAAGTGCTGCCTGTGCAAGCGGATCTCATGCCATTGGACTAGCTTATGTGCTTATTAAAATGGGTTTGCAAAACTGCATTATTGCAGGAGGCGCACAGGAAATTAATCACCTTTCCATGGGTACTTTTGATGCGCTGGGGGCTTTTTCAGTAAGGGAAGAAGTTCCTGACAAAGCCAGCCGGCCATTTGATAAAGACCGCGATGGACTCATCCCCAGCGGAGGGGCTGCAACCGTTGTTATAGAAAGCCTGGAAAGCGCTCAAAAGCGCGGTGCTGATATTATCGGGGAAATAATAGGCTATGGTTTTTCTTCAAATGGCGAGCATATCAGCAACCCTACTGTGGAAGGCCCGGCCAAATCTTTAAAAATGGCGCTGAGTGATGCAAAGCTGCAGCCGGGCGAGATTGATTATATCAATGCCCACGCAACCAGCACACCGGCAGGCGACGCCAGCGAAGCACGGGCAATTCATGAGGTTTTTGGAGGTTGCCATACACCTGTAAGTTCTACCAAATCAATGACCGGGCACGAATGCTGGATGGCCGGGGCAAGCGAAGTGGTATATTGTTCGTTAATGATGAAACACAGCTTTATGGCGCCCAATATTAATTTTGAAAATCCCGATGAGGATACCCAATACCTCAATATCATAAAAAATACCACAGAAAAAAATATAAACGTATTTTTGTCCAATTCTTTTGGGTTTGGGGGAACCAATTCTACCCTGATCGTCAAAAAGTGGTAAATATGGAAATGCAGGAAATTATTGAAAAAACCAACTCGTTTTTAGTAGAAGAATTTGAAGCGGAAGCTTCTTTGATTAATCCGGAAGCGAGCCTTAAAGAGGTACTAGACCTTGATAGCCTTGATTATATCGACCTTGTAGTAGCGCTTGAAAGCAATTTTCATTTTAAAGTGCAACCCGGCGACTTCCTGCCGCTGGTAACTTTCGGGGATTTTTATAACTATATACAATCGCAGATACAAAAGAAAGAGGCCGTTTCTTAGCATATTGTATAAAAATGTATTGCTCACAGAAAACATGGGCTTGCGGAGGAAAAATACCTGTGGGCTTCTATGCCATCTGCGGGAAATAAACAGTCTTCAGTTTGATCTGGAGTCTCACAGAAACGGAAGTATCCCTGCACATAACCAGCCAAAATAACCTGGAGGTGTTACAATATGCTCATAGCAGCATTGTTTGTACAATATTAAACGCACTGATTTTCTGTTATAAATAGAAACTATTGTTATATAGGATTAATCAATTTTATTTATAGTTCTGATGTCATAAGTTTGTTAGTGGAAATCATCCGGCTGACGGAAGTAAAGCGGTTCACCCCCCTGTCAGCTAATGATCAATAATTCATTCAAAATAATCAATAATGGAAAAAGATTCTAACGACATCAGCAAATGCCCGTTCCACAATGGCAAAATAAATAAAGCTGTTGCAGGTGGGGGAACACAAAACAGCGATTGGTGGCCTGATCAGCTAAAAGTAAACCTGCTGCGTCAAAACTCTTCTTTGTCTAACCCGATGGAGAAAGACTTTAATTATGCTGAAGCATTTAAAACCCTGGATTATGATGCGCTGAAAGCCGATCTGAAAACATTAATGACCGATTCCCTGGAATGGTGGCCGGCAGATTTTGGCCATTACGGGCCTTTATTTATTCGTATGGCATGGCACAGTGCAGGTACCTATCGCATTGCAGATGGGCGTGGTGGCGCAGGAGCGGGGCAACAACGTTTTGCACCCCTTAACAGCTGGCCCGATAATGTGAGCCTCGACAAGGCCCGCCGTCTCCTTTGGCCCATAAAGCAAAAATATGGCAGGAAAATTTCATGGGCAGATCTGATGATCCTTACCGGAAATGTAGCTTTAGAATCGATGGGCTTTAAAACCTTTGGTTTTGCCGGCGGACGTGAAGATGTTTGGGAACCGGAGTTGGATGTATATTGGGGTTCTGAAACGAAATGGTTAGGCGGCGATAAACGCTATACCCATGGATCTGAAGGTGTGGACGAAAATCATGCTGTATTAGTGTCAGACGATGATGCTGATGGGAAGATACATTCCCGCGACCTGGAAAATCCATTAGCCGCAGTGCAGATGGGATTGATTTATGTAAACCCCGAAGGACCGGATGGTAACCCCGACCCTGTTGCAGCAGCAAAAGACATACGCGATACTTTTGGCCGCATGGCAATGAGCGATGAAGAAACCGTGGCCCTGATTGCCGGAGGCCATACTTTTGGCAAAACACATGGCGCCGCACCTGCTGACCATGTTGGTCCCGATCCTGAAGCAGCGGATATTGAAGAACAGGGTTTGGGCTGGAAAAACAGCTTTGGCACTGGTAAAGGCGGAGATACCATTACCAGCGGGCTGGAAGTAACATGGACCACCACGCCCACCAAATGGAGCAACAATTTTTTATGGAACTTATTTGGCTATGAGTGGGAGCTGGAAAAAAGCCCGGCAGGGGCACACCAGTGGGTGCCTAAACATGGGATGGGTGCCAACACGGTGCCGGATGCGCATGAACCAGGTAAAAGGCATGCGCCCAGGATGCTGACAACAGACCTGTCATTGCGCTACGACCCGGAATATGAAAAGATATCCAGGCGTTTCCTGGAAAATCCCGATCAGTTTGCTGATGCATTTGCCCGCGCATGGTTTAAGCTCACCCACCGGGATATGGGGCCTGTCAGCCGCTATTTAGGCCCGGAAGTACCAACAGAAGAGCTGATCTGGCAAGATCCCATCCCTGCAAACGAACATACATTAGAGGATAGCGATATAGCCGCTTTAAAAGAAAAAGTGCTGGGCTCCGGGCTCACAGTTTCTGAATTGGTAGCTATCGCCTGGGCTTCTGCTTCTACCTTCCGTGGATCAGATAAACGGGGTGGTGCAAACGGCGCACGTATTCGTTTGGCTCCTCAAAAAGACTGGGCGGCGAATAATCCTTCGCAGTTAGCAAAAGTATTAGAGGTATTGGAGGGTATTCAGGCCGAATGGAATGCTAGTGGTAAATATGTGTCTGTTTCTGATCTGATTGTACTGGCCGGAAATGCAGCCGTGGAAAAAGCGGCAAAGGATGCAGGCTATGACATTGCAGTTCCTTTCACAGCCGGAAGGGGAGACGCCACACAGGAACAGACCGATGTGGAATCGTTTGCTGTACTGGAACCGATGGCAGATGGTTTCCGCAATTATTTAAAAACAAAATATGCGGTATCTACGGAAGCTTTATTGATTGATAAAGCACAGCTGCTTACTTTAACCCCTCCTGAAATGACCGTATTGATAGGTGGCTTGCGCGTCTTAAATGCTAATTATGATGGATCTGAATATGGTGTGTTCACCAGCCGCCCGGGAATATTGACCAACGACTTTTTTGTAAACCTGTTAACAATGGATACGATTTGGAAGGCCACAGACAGCAGTAAGGAAGTGTTTGAAGGCAGGGACAGCAAAACCGGGGAAGTTAAATGGACCGCCACCCGTGCCGATCTTATCTTTGGTTCTAACTCCGAGCTAAGAGTTGTAGCCGAGGTATATGCCTGTGCTGATGCCGGTGAAAAATTCGTGAAGGATTTTGTGACAGCATGGACTAAAGTGATGAGCCTGGACAGGTTTGATCTGAAATAGTTGCCCATTATCATTTATAATGAATAGAAAGCGACCGGGAAACTGGTCGCTTTTTTTGTTCTTTTTCTTATGCAGATCTTCCGGCTGATGCGTTCTTTACATAAATTGAAAATCAATTATAAAGGAGGATCGGTAGTTTATGATATTTCCGAAGAAACCATTGATGGAGAAATGGTTTTTAAGTTCTTCCGCAGGAGAAACACCAAAAAAGAGTAACCCTAAAAAATAAGTATATTAGCAAAGTAACCATTTGGAAGAAATTTGAAACTGCTAAAGCACAAATACCAAAACGGTTGCGGAATTAAATAAATGTTTTAACCAGTAAAAGCTACAGCCGTATTTAAGCGTTTACAAACGACTATAAACGTTTAGTAATTGCGCCAATCGGCGAGTTGGTGGCAATTTTTAAGGACGCCCCTAACAAAATTTAAAATACAATGAATAAAGACCAACCAGTTTACGTTTCAAATGCAATTTATCAAATTGGCAAATCTAAGAATTGGAGTAGCATAGCAGTTCTTGATGCGGTAAATTATCTAGCGAAGAATGGACGTACTCTTTCTGCTCAAGACATACAAAGAATTAAAAATAGAGCTGACCACATCTATAGTTCAGATTTCCCAAATGACAATGACAGGAAGTTTGACTCTCCAACAGTTCAATTGAACTATGACATTGTAAAAATGTTCGAAAAAAGTGGTTTTCCTCTTACAGAATATCTTGGAGGCAGATACAGTAAATTAATGGAAGATATAAATGAAAAATCTGCCTTAAATGTAACCAAAGATATAAATCTTCAAAAACAAAAAAGTCTATTTGAAGGCGTTTCGAGTGCAGAAAGAGTTTTAAATGAAACATACGAATTAGCCGCAACCAATCCTGAATTTAAGAATAATATCGATAATGTATTTTCTAATCAATTTAATAGCTTGTTAGGGAATAATGAGAATGAAGTAAGAACTGCAAATCCCGATTTTGACACTTTCTTAAAAACAAATGGAATTATTGATGCTACTAATCAAATTTTAAGTTCCAATAATGAACTTAAATCCGTTATTAACGAAAAAATAGGAAAACTGATAGAAAATGCCAACGCAAACCAAAATGAAGCCATAGAGAAAATTGGAAAAGTTGGCGAAAAGGTTGAAAATACTAATGATAAGGTAGAATACTTATTTGAACAAATTAGGAATGAACAAGATGAAAAAAATAGAATTGCATTAGAAAATTGGGAAGATTACTCTTTACAATCTATTATCTCTTTAGCTACAAATATTATTGGAGACCCTAAATTAACCAAAGGGGTTTTGGCAGTTACTGATGCTGCTTTTCAAATTAAAAACCTGTTAGCACAATACAATAGTGTTCAAAACATGTCGACACTTGGCTCAATCGGTTTAATTTCAGGATACGCAGGAATAGCTTTGTCTTTGTACAGTGCCTTTAATGCTCAAGGACAACAGAATGCAGATACCTTAATATTGGAAAACTTACAAAAAATATCGGAACAAATTGAAGAATTTAGAAAGCAAGTGATGGAAGGCATATCTATTCTTGATAAGAAAATAGATACTTATTTTGAAATTACAAATGAGAATTTAAACAAAATTATTTCCTATCTTAAAGGAATAAATATTGACTTGAAAGGTGTGAGAGAATCGTTAGAAAATCTATCTCTGCAGATAAATTTATACTGGCGAAATTTAGATGCAAAATTGAATTATTTGATTAATGAAGATATTGAGAAGTTAGAATCTGAAATTAAACATTTCAAATCTAATAATGATGATGAAGAAATGTCTATAGAACAGTTTAGAGCGTATGTTTTAAGAATTTTCCAAATTTATGACTTGTCAAAAAAAGCTGTTTTTACTGGTGATAAAAAGGCAATTTCCGATTATAATAAACTTGGCATTGAAATAGAAGATAAAGATTTCCCAGAGTTAATCAATCTTTTAAGAGAATACATCAGTATAAATTCGGATTACAAATTAGTTAACGAAAGGGTAAATCCCGATAGGCTAAATATATGCATGAACTTCTTAATAAAATTGGCAATTGAAAACCCCTCTGCGTTTAAGAAAACAAAAGGCACTAAATATCAAGAATTGTTTGAAGAATTTAAAATTCAAAAAAAAGAAGTACAAGAAATCAGAGCCAATACTAATGACGTTCTTGTTTTAATTTTCAAAAAATTGACTACTGATTACCTAAATTCTATTAAAGATTTTCAGAAAGAGGTTTTTGAAATATATCAAGATGAACTTGTTAAATACGATAGCATTAAAGATAAATCAAAGAGTAATTCAATTTTGTATTTATTAGAGAGTTATTCTGAATTGGCTGAAGCTGTTTGGTTGCCAAAATATCCTGATAATGTTTTAAATGCCCATTTAAAAAAGGCAAAAGGAATTTGTCTATCTCTAGAATTTCAACATGCAAATTATGCGGATTGGAGAGCATTTATTAATCCAAGCAATGGCGTGGTGGATTTTGGAATTCCAGAACCTGCGATAGAGCTTAATCCAACATTCCAATATAGAGGTAATTCGAGTTTCCCAAGGATAGGGCTTACACCTGAATTGGTAGAGGAAGTGCTTTCATCTTGTCCATCTATGGTTTTATTGCTAAGTATGAATGCAATTGATATACACAGTGATTATTCTTCATCTTATGTAAATTTCGCTCGAAAACTATTCAATGTTCCGGGTTGGAGTGGTAGTCCTTTAGAAAGTGGCTTTCCAGTTATCTATTTTCGCCTATTAGTAGACGGAATCCTTCTTTCTAAACCAGAAATCTCATCTCCAAATATAAATTATATTAGTCCGGAAAGTATTTTTCATGATGGAACTAAATTGCCGAAACTCAAGGATTTAGTACCCTTCTCTTACTCCTGGGATTATAAATTGGATTCCAATAGTAACTTTCCTGAGTTTACAGAAAACACAAATAAATTAAATGATAAACTTTTTTTAGTAATAAACAATTATCTACTTCAAGTTCAAGGGAAAGTTTTACGTGACTTAAATGACAGTTCGACAGACTTATATGAGAGTGTTACAAAAATTGAAACTATTTCCCAACTGTTAAGATTAATGATAAATTATGTATTTGAGGGTATAAATTCAGATAAATTAAGCTATTTGACTGGTGACATCAAAAGAGAAATAGACATTGACGAATTTAAGTTTGAAAACTCAAATAAAATAAGCTATTTGCCCCTTTTAGATAATGCCCTTATTCGATTAATTATTGCTTCTTTAAAGTTGGACAAGTCTGATATTATGCCTTCATTACTTGGATATGATTTTCATTTATTTGACAATCGCTTTTATAAAAAATGCAAAGAAACAACAGAAGTAATAATTGAAGAGCTAGTTCATTTACAAAACAATGATAAGCTCAATTCATTTCTCAAGATGACTGACAATCAAGAATTGTTTGAAATGATTATAGCTTCAAAAAGTTAAAACTGCCACCAACATCGTATTGGCAATAGTGGGGCTGACAGTTGTAAACTCAACATTTGCGCTTCTATTGGGCATTTGTGCAAATGTTGGGCTGACGTTTTTCAAATGTCCCACCATCGCCAATTTGCAAACCGTTGGCAGAAATGCGACAGACTTCATGAACTTGTAAATAACAAGCGAAATCAGTAAATTTGCATCATAAATATGACCATTAAAATGGGCCAGTTACTAAATATCGCAGACATAAAAACTCTTTATCCAGACGAATGGGTTTTGATTGGAAATCCAGTTATGGATGACAGTAAGATTGATGTTCTTTCTGGTATCCCGTTATTTCACAGCAAGGACAAAAAAGAAGTTTGCTATATCGGCAGGGACAAAACCTCAAACTTTGACAAAATAACATTGATTTATACAGGTACTTTCAAGCCGGCCAGAAAAATTACAGGCATTTTCAACCGTATTACAAAATGACCTATAAATTTAAACGGGAGCTTGAAGGGGGGCTAATGCTTGTGAATGTTGAAATTGACAACAAGTATGAATTGAAAATGATTTTTGACACCGGTGCGACAAATACTACAATTGACAGTAACGCTTTGTATTTGCTTGGACACGACCTGAAAGACAACATTGGAACTGTTGAAATAGAAACTGCTAACGGAATTATAGAAACCGAAATTTTTGAAATAGACACTTTTTCGTCTCTTGGCTTGACAAAGGAAAAATTCCAAATTCAAGTTTACGACTTTTTGGCTCATGGCATTTTTTCTGACTACAACGGGCTTCTTGGGCTTGACTTTTTAGAAGGCACAAAATTTTGTATTGACACAAGAGATAGCACAATAACAGTATCTTGACAAATAGCACTTCTGCCAACAAATTGGTTTGGCAATATGGCGGGGTGACGAATATATGCTCAACTTTTTGCTCGCTGTTCGACTTGAGTCCCGGCAGATGGAAAACGCCGGGCAACAGTATAAACAATGAACTTTTATTTATAAATTTAGCATCAGTTACGGGCAGACGGAACACAGAATACCGCCACATCGCTAATGCTTCAACGTTCGTTAAAACTATCTACCGACTTCTATTACCTCTTAATCAACCTAAAAAACTCTTCAAGCGTTAGATCCCTTGCATTACAAATTTTTTCAAGGGTTTCAATCGTCATTGCATAGCCTTCATAGCTGACAATCTTTCTGGCAAGTTTTTCTTCAATGTAGTGATCCTTGGCAAATTCAGTGTATTTGTATTTGCCATTTGGATATTTATAATCCCGGAACCAATTATCAATTATATATTGGTTTATAACAAATTTCAGCTCCTTCATTAAGCGAAGTAAGATAGCTTAAAAAAAATAATGACGGACGATTGTCCGTTTTGATATTTTTCTACTTATATTTGCTATGAAATTATTTTTGCGATTACTTCATAAAATTATTTGAAGCATTCGCTTTGAATCTCGCTTTTGAAACCTGAGAAATTTCTAAGCGCGCGGGATGATAAGACGAATAGCTCACGACTTAGGCGTGGGCTCTCTTATCTGCGTGCTGGGCTTCTCAGGGCCTCAAAAGCGGTAAGTTGAGCGCCACGCCTTTTTTGTGCGGGTGCCAACCTAAACTTTTTTGTTATGCACCACGCCGTTGCTACACCTGCACCAGCACTTACAAAACCCAATGGCTGCAAGCGCTGTTTTACCGGCTGGTACGCTAAACACAGCCAGGCAAGACCGCGACAAACAGACCTCATAGGTCTCTCTTTGTTATAAAATAAACGCTCATGAAAAACAAAACTCCCAAAAACCCGTTTGACACCTATTGCTGGATGCATGAATACATTACCGACCCATACCAGGTGCTTGGCGGTTTATTTGCCGAAGCGCATGTTTACGAGTTTAGCAAGCTGGTTAAAAAACTGGTGCATTACGCTGCCGGGGAGCCTATTTACAAAAGCCGGCTAACAGGCGATGTGTTGCTATATACAAAAATGATCCGCTCGCTTATAAAAGCGGCAAATGCCTTAAAAAGTAAAGAGCGCAACCTGGTGGTAATAAATCAGGAGGATCTGTTTAATAAAAAATACTATTGCAGCCATTATGTTACAGCGGATGCGTGGCGGGAGTTCCCGCGCCATCTTTCTAAAAAAGAATATTGCAATCCGTACCTCGTACTTAAAAAGTTCTTTAACTGCCAGCCGCTAACAGATTGGTTACAGTGCTGGGAGCTGGTAATACAGGGTGCTTTTTGCAATGATGGTGTGTATGCGCCTGTTGTTCCGCTAAAAGTGTACAGCTACCTGGCAAAGCTGGTAGAAGCCGCACATTTAATTGATGTAAGGGAAGTAGCGCATGTGGGCAACTGCTTAAAAGATGCTGAGGCTATTAGTTAATTGTTGCCAGGAGGCAACAACATATATATTCGAGGCGAGGACGCCTCGAATAGCCGGACCGGGGGGTGGATATATTTTAACGATAGCGGCAAAGCCTGGGTTACTTTTATGGAAATTGCGTATTTAACCAAAACAGGATATGAGTTTTATTGCAAGCCATAAAATCGCATCAGCACTCACAGGGGTGTATCTTTTATTATGGGGCTATCTATACTATCTTGTTTTTATTAATTTGAGTAAAGACCCTCAATGTATTTCGGGGCTGATAGTTGTAATTTTCGCACACTATATTTTAACTACCGTTTATTTAATAAGTTTTTTGATCTCTTACTTTGTTTCTAAAAGGCCTGATAAAAAAGCCTACTTATACTTTATAGCCTTGGTGATGATGCCAGCCCTGGCAGGCGGATGGTTGTTCGGCTTTTTCTAAAACAGGACTTTTATTTAACGCCACCCGGTAGCATAAATACTAAGCCCTGTATCATTGAGCACATACAGTTTATTATTTCTGAAAAACAACTGCCTGTATGGCTGTAATTCAGCAGGTACAGGCCATTCTTCATGTTTAAAAGTACTGATATTGTAACGGTATAATGTATTGCCGGCAGAACCATAAATATATTTACCGGCAATATGCAGGTTTTTCCAGCCCGTTATATCTATTTTATTTTTATAGGATCCATAGTAATCAAACACGTAAATACCCTGTAAGGAATCGTATAAATAGACATACTGGTTTTGATCGAATATTTTAACAGGAGCCAGCACCTTATCGAAGATTTGCCTGAAATCAGCCGTTTTAAACAGGATGTTTCCTTCGTCGTCCAGCTTCTTCAGCACATTGTCCATATCATCGTACAGCCATATCTTTCCGTCATACGAAAGGCCCGTAGCAGTAGCATTAAAAATATTTTTCTTGCGGAGATCTATAGTGTTTTTTAAATTAAGCATCCCATCTAAAACAACGATGGTAGAAAATCCTTTATAGTACAGCATTATTTTAACCGGGTTAGAAACATCTACCAGCGTGGCTTCTCCAAACTTTTTAATATCATTAAAAACGGAAACAGAATCGCCGCCAGGGTTGAGCTTTTTAAGCTGATTACTGGCGCTGAGCAGGTAAATATTATCCAGGTTGTCTACAGAAAAAGAAGCATAATCGCCCGTAACGGTTTTCAGCTTTTGGCCCATAGAGAAGGACTGTGCTTTTGCCAAAAAGCTGAAAAAAGACAGGATCAATATGTTCAGTAAAGTTCTCAATAATTACGGATGATTTTATGTTCTTTATCCTGGTAAGATAATAATTGCATATCGTTGCCATCAAAAACAGCATAAGTGAAAAACGTTAACCAATCGCCCAGGTTCATATAGCGACTGTTATCGTTAAGCTTAAAGTCTATGGGCAAATGCCGGTGCCCGAAAATAAAATAATTATATTCCTTCTCCTGTAGCTTTTGTTTGCAGTACTGGATCAGCCATTCCTGATCTTCACCCATGAACACTTCTTCCGAAGTGCCTGTTTTGGCGCGGCTGCGGCGACTCATATAATTGGCCACGCCTATACCAATTTGAGGAGGCAGTACTCCAAAAGCCCACTGGCATACAGGGTTTCTGAAGACTTTTTTCAACCGTTTATAGCCTTTATCGCCAGGGCCCAGGCCATCGCCGTGGCCTATCAGGAATTGTTTGCTATTCCAGCTAAACTCCTTTGGCTCAAAATAAACCGGCATATTTAACTCCTGCTGAAGATAATCCGTCATCCACATGTCGTGGTTGCCTACAAAAAAATGCAGCTGAATGCCTTTGTCTGAAAGTTCAGCCAGCTTACCCAGCAGACGCACATAACCTTTAGGTACCACATATTTATATTCATACCAGAAATCGAACATGTCGCCTACAATAAAGATTTCAGAGGCTTTGTCTTCGATCTCATTTAAAAAACGGACGATCAGCTTTTCACGTACCAGACTCTCCCCATGTGATGGCACACCCAGGTGAAAATCTGATAAAAAGTATATGTTTTTTCCCTGTTCCAAATTGACATTATATATGACGGGTAAAATTAGGCAGAGAATATAAAAGTTAAACGAAAATTTAGGGACGGGTTTATTTGTTTAGGCTCGATAAAAGGCGTATTTTTGGACAAATTTAAAGTTTAACTTTAAATTTGTCCAAAATGTAGAGAAATGTTTATTAACAGAGTGTTACATAGCGAGTTAGAACGATTAACCAAGCTATACGCTGTTATTGTTATAACCGGGCCAAGACAGTCCGGTAAAACTACCTTGTGTAAGAATCAGTTTTCCGGGTACCATTATGTTAATCTGGAAAACATCAGTGTAAGGGAGCAGATACAGACTGCGCCCAAAGTTTTTTTGGAGCAATATGTAGCAGGGCTGATTATTGATGAAGCGCAATATTTGCCCGAATTATTTTCCTACATCCAGGTTGTTGCAGATGAAAATGAGCAGGCAAAATTCATTTTAACGGGCAGCAGTAATTTTTCGTTGATGGAAGGTATTACACAGTCTCTTGCAGGAAGGGCTGCCGTACTGACCTTACTGCCATTCTCCTTAAAAGAATTAGGCAGTCGTGTACACCAAGAGGGCACTGATACATTGCTGCTGAATGGCGGCTACCCGGCAGTATGGGCAAAGGGCATTCCGGTACAGGATGTAAGCCGCAATTATTACAACACTTATATCGAGCGGGATGTAAGACAGTTACTGAATGTAAAAGATATGACCCGCTTTCAGACGTTTATAAGGCTATGTGCCGGGCGGACGGGAAAAGAGTTCACTGCATCAGCATTGTCTAATGAAATTGGCGTATCTGTACCAACTATCCAGGAATGGCTGAGCACGCTGGAAGCTTCTTACATTCTTTTCCGTCTGCTACCATTTTTCAGGAATATCGGGAAACGGCTGGTTAAAACCCCAAAGCTGTATTTTTACGATACAGGGTTGGCCTGTTTTCTGTTAGGAATAGAAAATGAGCAGCAATTGGCAACTCACCCGCTGCGTGGCGCCTTGTTTGAAAATATGGTGGTGCTGGAATTTTTCAAAAACAGGTATAACCAGGGTAAGCTGCCTAATCTTTACTTCTATCGTGATAAATCGCAAAATGAAGTGGATCTGATTGAAGAAAAAGGAGCACAATTGTATGCCTATGAGATCAAATCAGCCAGAAGCTTTACGAAGGTGTTTGTGAAAGGACTGGATTATTTAAGGAAAGTGGTTGGAGGCAATGTGGTTTCTACCCAGGTCATTTACGATGGCGAAAACGACATATACAGTCCAGAGAATGGTACAGTGAATTTCAGGAATATTAAGTTTACAGAAACCTGACAAATAAAACCGGGCAAATATGAAGTTCAACTTTAAATCTGCCCGAATAAGGTTAGCATATTAGTTTGCACAAGAATATTAAATTTACTCCATCGGTGTATTTACTTTTTTATCATAATGGCTAAGCGCCAGGCCACCCAAAACCATGGCTACTCCCGTAAGCGTAAACAGGCTGAGCGTATCTTTTACGAGAACAGCCGCAATAATAATCCCGAATATAGGGCAGAGAAACAGCCACAGGCCTGCTTTTACAGCGTCCTGGCGGATGAGCCTTAGCCAAAGCCAGACCGCCCCAACAGACACAGGTATGGCCAGCCACAAAGTTCCTGTCCAGAAATGCCAGCTCAGATGATTCAATCCTTTTTTATAAGTAAACATCATGAAAGGCAGTAAAAACAAACCGCCAAGCAATGTTTGCCAGCCATTAATGATAAGCAGGTGCAGCCCCTCCCATTTTTTAGAAGAAAAATAAATAGTTCCGGCAGAATAAGAAAACATGCTTGCAATAAGCAGGCATAAACCTCTTATCGTAACAGAAACCCCGTCAAACAACGGCCAGGCTACTACAACAAAACCGCATATACAAATAATAAGAGCCAGCAATATGCGTGGGCTAATGGGTTTTTTTAAAATAAAAACAGAAAGAAAACTGATGAATACAGGGCTGGCAGCTATGGTTAATGCACCTACACCAGCCGTTACCTCTTTCATAGCTATTACATATATACCCAGGTATATGGTAATATTCAGCATCCCGTACACTGCAAGCTGTTTTATTTCTTTAACCGCCGGTAGCCGCTTTTTTAACAACACATGAGCAATGAAAAGCATAATGGCAGCAGCTATGCCAAACCTGCATGTAGCTACCACCAACGGCTGCGCATCCTGCAGCGCGATTTTTGTTGCTGTGGAGGCCGAAGACCATAATACAGTAAAAAATAACCCTGTTATCAGCCAGGAAGATTCTTTGTTCATTTTAAAGCTGCGCGAAAGTAAATCTTTTAACCAAAAAGCGGTTCTTCCTAGCCTTCTATTACCGGCAGGAAAAGTTTTATGGGCCGATCAACATGGGTTATTTTACTACTCCTTCAAATTTTACATTATCTATACTAAAGGTACCGCCACCACTTTCTGCGTTAAATCCATAAAATCGGAAACTAACCGCTGCTTCCAGGTTGGTATGGGCTGCATCTAATGTAATGGTACAGCCGTCCTGTGCCGTTGTAATACCATCATCTATCTGGAATATATTGGTAGATACAACAGATAAATTATTGTTAGGAGGGCTGACAGATGCAGGAAGATTAGCCGCATAACTGTCTAAGCCGGAGCGCACACTGGCCTGTCTTATGCCAGTGCCTGAACGCTGAAGTGTAAAAGATATTTTTGTAAGATCAACTTTTTTGCCGGCAGCAGGGGTAATGGTTACTTCGTAATACCTGGCAGGATCTATACTGCCGGTAAAAACATCAGAGCCATTGACAGCGCCGGCGGGCCAACCGCTGAAAGAGAATCTTCCGCCGGCAGATGAGTTGGCGCTTATGCCAACCGCGTTAAAGCTGCCCAGAGTTAATCCGTCAACGGTTGGAACCATTGTTGGGTCTGTAGTTCCGGAACTGCTGGTTACTCCTGAAAAATCATATACCACTGAAAAAGCCCCTCCGGTGCCTCCTGCTATATCTCTTTGGTTGCGAAGAATAAGCTGCGCTTCGAGCGGAGCACCTTCGTCAGGCGCCTGGTAGGCCGATACATAACCGGTAATGCCTGTGGCTCTGGCAGGCATCATAATACCTGCGGCATTCCTGATAAAGGTGTTGATAGAACCGGTAGCATCAGTAACGATATAGTTGGTGCCTGTACTGTTGGAGGAACCTGCATTTACAGTAACATTATCAATTGTTACAACGGTCGACTCCCATGCACGAAGGTTGCCTTTTATTTGGGCGATAGTGGCGGTACGAGGGGTAATCATACCTGTTCCGGATTTCACCACGGCCTCTACATTGTTTACCTGTAATCCGCCGCTGAACAGGCTTAAGATCAGTCCGCCAACATTTACAGTGAGCGAATCACCGATTTTAGCAGCAGGGTTGGCGGCAATGCTAAACCTCAATTGCATACCGGCTGTGGCATCCTGTAAACGGTAGTTGCCGGCAGCTTCATTCTTGGTATCAGATACTACAATACCTTTGATGGTTATGCCTTCAGGTATGGAAGAGTCTCCTGTTGCATAGGTTTTCAGTTCCGCTATGGTTTTAAATGTGGGTACCGGAACCTGTCCGCTGCAACGCGTACGGGTAAACTCCACATCGCCCGTGTCCCTGATAAATATTTGCATGGTTCCGTTAAATATGGAAGGTACACCGGTAAGCACACCATTTCCATCAGGCACATTTAAAGCGGCAAACCTTGCATAGCTGCTATTACGTAATATAATATTTTGCTTTTCGCATGTAGTAACGGTAAAATTTATCGCACTCATGTTTTTGGATGGATCTGCATATGTTTTGTTAATATCTGCATCTCTGAACTCGGCATTATTGATTTGCACTAAAGTACTCAAAAGCGGGTCATTAATTTTTTTTGTAAAATCTGATGGCTTTACTATTTGAGGTATGATTGTATTATTGAAAGAGCCTTTTATAATATACTGGTCAAATAGCGCCTGGGGAACACCCTCCAGGTTTAAATACCTGCCATCTGCTGAGCGGGAAGAATCGAGCCCTACCTGGATAGTGCCGCCATAATCGCCCAGCATCATCCCTTTCAGCTTTATAAATATCCTGCGGCCCACAGGATATTGTGTGTACACGTTATTGCCATCCAGCAAAACAGGAATGCCGCCTGTTTCATCCTGTATGATTATCTGCTTATAGAAATTGCCTGAGCGGTCATCTGCTATTACCACGCCCGAAATAACCTGATCGTCTTCAATACGTTTAAAATCGCCGATGGCTGCGTAACGCGCTTTTAGCTGCATAATGGTCAGGGTTACATCCACTTCGGGATCATCGTTTACCGGAGGCGCATCAAATGCCCGGTTGCAGGAAACAATCAGTACAACCGGTATGAGCAGGACCACCCATTTATTTAAAGAAATATTTTTCATCTTTAATAATTTTTAAAACCTAAGGCCGATACTGGCAAAGAAATTGATTCCGTAAGCGTAATAGTATTTAGGAGGGAATTTATTCACCTGCTTTTCTTCAAAATCAAAACGCAGCTGCTCAAAACCGCCGGAGCGGATATCTTCGCTATTCAGGATGTTGTTTACGCCCAGATTAAACAGCAGGTAAGTACGCCGGTTATGAATGTAATAGCTTCGGGGTAGCAGCCTGCTCCATCCACCAAAAAAGTCGAGCGTAAATTTTCCGTCAAATTGTTCCTGTGCTAATATGCTTTGTTTTATTTCTGCTGATGACGGATTTTCAGGATCCGCATCGGTAATGGCAGCTCCAGTTCTACGCAGCGGGTTAATGCTTAACCACATATTGCTGAAATAATTTCCTGCAAAACTTATATACCAGTACTGTGGTGAACGATAGAACAGGCCTGCACTGTAAGCATTTTGTGGCGAGGATGGTATCCTGTAATTTTTCAAATAGAGAGTTTGCTTTGATAAAATCTCTGCATTATTATCTGCTGTAATAATAGCCCGCTGTCGGCTGTCATAATAATACCTGCCTGCAGATATGGCTGCGTTAAAGCTTAGTGTAGACGTAAGTTTAATCTCTGTTCCAATTTCCCCGCCAAAGAACACCTTATCTATTCCGCTTAGCGCGTAATTTACAAAGCTCTGGTACTGGTCATGATAAAAGGTAAGAACATCCATGCCGTCCTTTATTTTTGTATAATAACCGGCAATGCCCAGTTTCACACGGGGTGTATTCAACTTATACCCTGCTTCGCCTGAAATAATGGTTTCACTTGTAAGCCTGTCCTGCACTGTATTTCGTGTACGCTGGGAAATGTAAGCGTTTTCGAAGAATGGTGCTGCGGTGCGGTAAGTGCCGTTTATGAAAAAGTAGTTACGGCCATTCAGCTTATATGTTATCCCTGCTTTAATGTTGGGATTGGTGAAGCTATGCCCGGCTGCCTTACCATAAGAAATGCCGGGAAACAGGCCACTTCGGTTGAAGCCTGTTCTGTAAAAACGGGTTTGCGCAATGGCCCCGGTAAAGAAGAGATCAAAATGATTCAGCTTCAGCAGAAGCTGAGCCCACGCCATAGCGTGGCTCATCGTAATCTTATAATTATACCCGTACTGCTCCCCTTTTGTAATAATACGGTTGGGCTGGTTCAGGTCATGCTGAACAGCAAGAGGATCATCTGGAAAATCGCGCTCGGCAAACTGATTGATATTAACCCAAAAATCTCCGCCCAGTAAATCTTTTACTTCCTGGTAATAATGGTTTACCTGCTGCCGGTAATTTACACCTGCTGTTAATGTCAGTCTATCGTTCAGCTTCGAATGATAAACAGTATTAGCACTTATCCTTTTTATATCAGTTACGCGGTCAGACAAAATATACACAGAACGTTTTCCCATAACATTATTGCCAGCCATACCATCAGCATCGTTTACCGTACGCACATTACCACGGTTAGCTTCATACAGTTTATCCCATTGTACCTGCAAAGCATCGGGATTGTATTGATAATGAAGCAGCAGCGATTGATATAGAGCCGGATTGTTGCCAGCGTAATCGCCCGGTAAATAACGGTAATAATCCGGCCGTGGGTCCGGGGCATTATACCAGTCGAGAGCTGAGTTTTTTCTTTTACCAAATGTATATGCAGCAGTTGTGAGCAGGCTGGTTTTATCATTAGGTTGATACTCATAAGCAGCTATAAATACCGGCTGAAAAGTTTGCAGTACATTGGCATTTCTTTTCTTCCCGTTTTGCCAGCCCCATGACGGATTATAGTAATTGGTTCCGGCCAAATCCATAGCTTCCTGTATTGATGGGCCCTGTCTGCCTGTTTCGGTGGGTACACCAAATGCTATCAGCGATAATGTATTTCTTTGTTTTATTTTTTTATCAACCGATATATAATAGCTGGCTCCTTCATAATACGTACCGGGTACATAGCCTTCTTTAGCATAGCGGCCGGTGAGCGCTATACTGTAAGCCCAGCCTTTTTTATTAAAGCCCGAGCCATGATGAAAAATGATCCGATGATTATAGTTCCTGTTAGAAAATGCGTATCCCAGCTGGGTTTGTGTACGCTGCGCTCCTGCACGCATATCCACATTTGTATTTAACGCTAAAGAGCCTGGAGCAAAATCATTTGCCTGCAGACCATAAGTGTTTTGCTGCGAACGCATGGCGTTGTTCAGTCCGCCCCATAAGCCGAAAGGAGTAAAACCATTATCCAGTCCGCTAAAATCAATACCATTAATATAAACAGTATTGCCCTGTGTTTCATAGCCCCTGAGCCGGAAACGGACCAGGCTGAAATTAAACTCAGCAGCAGAAAGAAACGGATCTCGACCAGCCGTTAAAATGGAAGATACAGCCTGGGCACCGCCATCATCCATATCATCATCATTAATGATGATAGTTGGTAAGTTGTCCCGTACTTCGCTCTTTATATCAAGAGCTGCTGAATCTGTTTTAGGAATGGTATCATTTATCAGCGGTGATTGCGCATAGATGACAGAAGCCACCAATGGCATTAACAAGGTTAACGTGTGTTTTTTCATGGTTATGTTAAGCCTTATAAAATTATAATAATTTTTTGAATAAAAAAATACGGCTGATATGAATCTCAGTATTTTTATTTTCTGTACTTTTTGGCTCAATAAATAACCTGTTTCAATTCTAACAAATGAAAAACACATTCCTGCTATCCTGGGTAATGCTTACTGTCAGTGCCTTTTCGCAGAGCACTTATAAATCGGCCATCATAGGCTTTTATAATTTTGAAAATTTTTATGATACCATTTTTCACGGCAGCTACGATGATGCTGCTTTTACGCCAAACGGCAGCAAAGCCTATACCAGCGCTGTCTTTAATGATAAAGTTGCTAAACTGGCTGGGGTATTATCCCAGATAGGAACAGACCTCAATCCTGACGGACCGGCGCTTTTAGGCACTGCAGAAATCGAGAATAAATATGTACTGGATACTTTATTACGCCATCCTTTAATTGCCGAACGTAAGTATAAATATGTACATTATGACTCTAAAGACTTCCGGGGGGTGGATGTAGCTTTAATTTATAATCCTGAATATTTTAAAGTAGAAAAGAGCCGCCCTGTTTTTGTAAAAATTCCTGCAGGTACCAAAAACGCTGTTTATACAAGAGACGTTTTATGGGTGAGAGGGTTGCTGAACGGTGAAAGGATGCATGTATTTGTGAACCACTGGCCCAGCCGCTCGGGTGGTGAAAAGCGATCTCAGCCGGCGCGGATGGCCGCGGCCACTACAGTTAGAAAGTTTATAGATTCTCTTTTGATTATTGACCCTGCCTCAAAAATAATAGTGATGGGCGATTTGAATGATGATCCTGTCAGTAGCAGTGTTACAAAAGGGCTTAAGGCTCCCGGCGATGTCAAAAATATCAGGATGGATGACCTGTACAATCCCTGGGTAAGTATGTATAAAAGCGGGCAGGGTACTTTGGCTTACCAGGATGCCTGGAGCCTGTTCGACCAGATCCTTTTTTCCTCTTCTTTTTTAAACAGGAACCAAGAGGGATTTTTTTATTACAGGCACCATGTATTTAAAGCTGATTATATGATTGAGAACACCGGACGATATAAAGGTTATCCTATGCGTACTTATAACGGTGATGTTTATCGCGGAGGTTACAGCGACCATTTTCCTACTTATATTGTGCTGCTGAAGAAGGTGGAGTAAGATTACTTCTTTTTTTGCAATGAACCCCGTACTTTTTTTACGAAAGCTTCTGTAACATTAGCCAGCGAGGCGATTTTAGCAATAGTAAAATCGGTATTAGAAAGCAGATTTTTTACAAACTCATTGCTTTTCTGTTCGGTACCCTTTTCGAAGCCCTCTTCCCTGCCTTGTTGTATTAAATATTCTTTTACACCCATAACATTCTTTTTACCGGTGATTTGTTCTACTTTCTTTTCAAAGGTAGCATAAGTTTCAGAATCGGCAAAGCGAACACAGTTCTGCAAAAACGCATAAATAGCAATGATTTTTCGCTGTGAGAGCTTTTTTCCAGCCAATTCCTGAATATCCATTCGTAGCGGCTCATCAGTTCTTCATCCGTTGCTTTGCTGCTACACAGTGCCGTTTTGACCGCCAGCACCACAAGGGCAAAAGGATTATTGCTGCGCTTCAGCATTTCATCTTCTTGGTCAATAACACGGTAGGTATTGTACTGGTATTCGAGCCGTGTACCTAACAGTTCTATTTCGTAACGTTCAGGTGAATACCCCTGTACACCGGAAAAAATAGCAATAGCTGTCACCGGGCGCCTGTACCGGTCTGATATCCGGTAGAAATATTGGAACATCCTGTGGGCAAATTGCTTGTCGGCATATCCCTGCACTTCAATATGTACCAGTATCCATTGCTCCCCGCTATGCTTCCATTGTACTTTCACCAGTTTATCAACAAAGCGCACATTTCGGTCCGTTTCTTTGTCCGGGTATAGCTTTTCCAGCTCTTTATCAAGGAACTCAAATTTACGCATACCAAACAGCTTATCGGCACCATGAAAAAAGAAGCGTAAAAAATCGGGGAAGAGGTCTTCTATAAGCGATTTCCAGATCGGGTCGAACTGGTGTTTATTTTTATTCATTTTTCTATAGGTTGCTGCTTAAAAGTAACACTTTATATTTATGCGTTAGAAAAAACGAACAGTATTTTTAAATCTTTAAAACTTTTAAAACCGAAAAAAGCCTCACCAGTTTCAAACCGGTTAGGCGGCAGGGCGTAATTCACCCAATCTCCCAGGGCAAACGCATCTAACTTTGAAAGCTTCCATGTTTTATGTCACTCCTTGCGGAGTTTTTTTGCGACCTTAGCCTCAATTTTATAACCCTGTCAGCCCTCCGGGCTTATTTGCCGGGTCATTTTTAAATCGGCCGTGGCGGATGCAATGATTATAAAGTATACGATGTCAGCGCTAAACCCTTAAAGGAATAGCTTTACACCTGATTAAGATGCGTTTGCCCTGCCTAATCTCCCTTCTGCAATTTATGAATGGAAAATTTCATGTAAGTTTGGCACGCCTTAAAGCGCTTAAAATTTTATCTTACATTTTAATTAGTAATAAATCATGGCAGAATTATCAGACATAGGTGTTATTGGCCTTGCGGTAATGGGTGAAAACCTTATCCTGAATATGGCAAGTAAAGGCTTTCGTGTAACAGCGTATAACCGTACGGTTGAAAAAGTAGATCATTTTATAAATGGCAGGGCCAAGGGGAAAAACATCCAGGGCGCGCATTCTATTGAGGAATTTGTAGCCTCTTTAAAATCTCCGCGTAAAATAATGCTGATGGTAAAGGCGGGTAAACCGGTTGATGATTTTATAGAACTGCTGATCCCGCATTTAGATAAAGGCGATATTATTATTGATGGAGGGAACTCGCATTTTCCTGATACGGAACGAAGGGTAAAATATGTGGAAAGCAAAGGGCTTCTTTATATCGGCACCGGCGTATCGGGTGGCGAGGAAGGCGCTTTGTTGGGTCCCTCTATTATGCCTGGCGGATCTAAAGAGGCCTGGCCGGAAATAAAGCCTATTTTCCAGGGTATTGCTGCTAAAGTGGCGGATGGATCTCCCTGCTGCGACTGGGTTGGAGATGGCGGCGCCGGTCATTTTGTGAAAATGGTGCATAACGGTATTGAGTATGGCGATATGCAGCTGATCTGCGAAGTATACCAGGTTATGAAAGATGTGCTGGGTATGAGCGCTGATGAAATGCACGAAGTATTTACAGAGTGGAATGAGGGCGAGCTGGACAGCTACCTGATAGAGATTACCCGCGACATTTTAGCATATAAAGAGGATGGCACACCGATCATTGATAAAATTTTAGATACCGCCGGACAAAAAGGTACGGGTAAATGGACCGGAACGGTGGCTTTGGACTTAGGTATTCCGCTTACATTGATTACCGAAGCGGTTTTTGCAAGATGCCTGTCTGCTTTGAAAGAAGAACGGGTAGCGGCATCTAAAGTATTAACTGCCGGGCCAAAACCGGATTTCAAAGGCGATAAAAAGCAGTTTATTGATCAGCTGCGCGACGCGTTGTATGCGGCCAAAATAATTTCCTATGCCCAGGGCTACCAGATGATGCGTGCCGCTGCCAAAGAATATGGCTGGGAGCTGAGCTATGGAAACATCGCTTTAATGTGGAGAGGCGGCTGCATTATCCGCTCCCGTTTCTTAGGCAATATTAAAGAAGCGTTTGATCAAAATCCTGAGCTGACCAACCTGTTACTGGATCCGTATTTTTCCGAAAGAGTGCAGGCCTGCCAGGAGGGACTGCGAACCGTAACGGCTACTGCTATGTTAAACGGCATTCCTGTTCCTTGTTTAAGTGCTGGAATCAATTATTATGACGGTTACCGTTCAGAAAGGCTGCCGGCCAATCTGTTGCAGGCTCAGCGCGACTATTTTGGAGCGCATACTTATGAAAGGCTCGATCAGCCACGCGGTAAGTTCTTCCATACCAACTGGACGGGAAGAGGCGGCGATACGGCGTCCACTACTTATGATGTATAAAAGTTTGTATACCTTGTAATATTAACGAAAAAGCCATCTGGTTCATAAGTGAGTCAGATGGCTTTTTCATTGTTTACAAATGAGTCTCAGATCCTAATATCCGAACAGTTCCTCCAGGCTCAATACTTTTACGGTACCATATTTTGAAAGAGTTTCCGGTTTCATATTTTTTTCGCTTCCGATGATGGCATAGCTATATTTCTTATTAGCTAGCTGGCTGTCATGAAAAGCTTTAATATCGCTGAACTTTAATCTCTTTATCTGTGTATATTTTGCTTTTCGGGGATCATCCGCCAATCCTTTCTTTTGAGCAGCTATATAGCTGAAAATGATCCCGGTTTTTTCTATACGCGCGGTTTCAATATCTTTTAAAGTACTCAGCCTGCCGTTTTCGAACGCATTTTCCCTTTCAGGTAAAGTATTGAGCAACTCGGTCATCGCAGCAATGGCTTCGGGTAACTTATCGGCCTGGCTGCCTACATAACCTATAAAAGAAAACGGGTCTTCTTTTTTGGCAGGGGTTCCCACATAGGCATAAGTAGAATAGGCTAATGCCTTAGACTCACGGATGGTTTGAAAAACAACAGACCCCATGCCACCTCCAAAATAACTGTTGAACAAATCAACAACGGCTTCTTTGTTATACTCGTAAGGCTGTAAATTGCGCACCCAGGTCATTTCGGCCTGTACCATATCGTAATAAGCCAGGAATACCTGGTTTTCGTTTTGAACCGTGCGGTTAAACTTAACCACTTTCGGCGCCGGAGCCCAGGCTGTAGGCATAGGATGTGATCTTTTAACTTCAGTTGCAAGCGTTGCAGTACTTAACGGACCGTAATATAAAACCTGTGGTTTGTATTGAACAAGGCTTTTTATAATATCTACCAGATCCTGTGCAGTAAGTGCATTCAGCTCAGCATCGCTCAGTACATTGTTGAAAGGATTGGCCGCTCCATATGTGGCATAGCTGTTCAGCCCCTGCATAATCGATCCCTTATTGGTTTTTGCATTAGCCCTTGCCTTTTGCAGGCGGTTTTTCAACCCTTCAAGAGCTGCTTCATCGGGCTTACAGTTCCTGATGAGGTGCTCTAACAGTTCTAAAGATTTAGAGAAGTTTTCATTCAGCCCGTTCAACTGAATATAAGAATCTTCTGTTCCGCTGTTTACCGAAAAGTTGGCCGCCAGCTGGTAGAATGCTTTGGTAATATCTTCTGCAGAATATTTATCCGTACCCAGGTATTGCAGATAGCTAAGTGCTACAGGAAGCTTTTTATTGTTCCAGCTTCCGATGTTGTAACGGAAATAGAGGCTGTACAGGCTGTTTTCTTTATTAGGTACATATAATAACTCTGTATTAGCTATTGTACTTTTTTGCAGATCGGTTTTAAAATCAACCCAGCGTGGCGCAATAGAGGCCAGGGGCATCGCATCGATTTTTTTCACGAAATCAGATTGCCTGCCGGCATTCGTTTCTACCGGAGTAATGGCCGGTTTGTCAACTTTTACAATGCTTTTATCCTCTCCTTTTCTTTTATAAATAACTACATAATTATTGCTGGTAAAAAATTGATTGGCATAAGCGATCAGCTCGGCTTTGGTTATTTTCTTCATTTCGTCCAGCTTTTCCACTTCTGTTTTCCATCCTTCGCCCTTGGTCTTAATAAAGTTGTCAACCATGGCATTGGCGCGGTAGCTGTTGTTTTCCTGAGCCTGTAATTCTCTTAATTTATAATTGGCAACAATGGCATCCAGTAATTGATCATCAAACTTTCCCTG
Organism: Niabella aquatica; assembly: GCF_054779315.1. NCBI lineage: Bacteria > Pseudomonadati > Bacteroidota > Chitinophagia > Chitinophagales > Chitinophagaceae > Niabella > Niabella aquatica. The sequence goes on along the minus strand of NZ_BAAGYM010000008.1, from coordinate 21,313 downwards.
TTTCAGCGAATCAATTTGCGCCAGCAGCAGGGTTTTCACTTCATCAAGAGACTGTCCCTGCTTGGGGGAGGCGCTGAAAGTAAATACACCATAGTCTTTGTATTGCCTTATACCACATCCGGCACCTAATACTTTTTGTTGTTTATTGAGATTCAGATCTAAAAGGCCTGCTTTGCCATTGGCTAACACATTGTCGATGGCCTTTAACACAAGATCCTCTCTTGTACCATAGGGCCCTGTACGGAACGCAATGGTAATATTTTCTGCATTGGGGCCATAAATTTCTTTAACGATGGGGCCTTTAATGGGCTGTTCGGGATCGGGTTTATATTCTTTAACCGGTTGTTCTTTCATATAGCTGAATGCCTGGTCTATCTTTTTGATCATTATATCCGGATCAAAATCTCCCGACATTACCACGGCCATATTATTAGGCACATAATATTGATAGTAATAATCCCTGATGGCTTTTAAGGAAGGGTTTTTTAAATGCTCTATGGTACCAATAGTAGTTTGCTGCCCGTAATTGTGTGTGGGGAAAAGCCCGCTATGAGTGGCTTCCATTACTTTCCAGCTATCGTTATCCATCGTACGGTTCTTTTCTTCGTACACGGCTTCCAGCTCGGTATGAAAAATACGGAGTACAGGGTTACGGAAACGCTCTGCCTGAACAGCGAGCAGCCGGTCTGCAGCATTAGATGGAATGTCTTCATCATAAACGGTCTCCTCCACCCATGTATGCGCATTGGTGCCCTGTGAGCCCATAGCCGTCATCATTTTATCATATTCATTAGCTATGGAATATTTGGAAGCGCGGCCGGATACTGCATCTATTTGCTGGTAAATAGCACGGCGCTGAGCAGTGTCTGTTGTTTTATTATACACTTCATATAAAGCATCAATACTATCTAAAAGGGGTTTTTCTTTGGTCCAGTCAAGCGAGCCAAACTGATCCGTTCCTTTAAACAGCATGTGCTCCAGGTAGTGCGCCAGACCTGTATGATCTTTCGGGTCTGTATTGCTGCCGGCTCTTACAGCCATGTGGTAAGTAATGCGCGGTTCTTTTTTATTAGGGCTCAGCATTACCGTAAGCCCGTTAGACAAAGTATAGATACGTACCTGCAACGGATCACCGCTTACATATTTATACGTGTAGTTTCCCGACTTTCCTTCCTTCCACTCGTACGGGGTTTGTAACCATGCCTCCTGACAAAAAGCAGTCAGCAGCAGGAGTGACAGTATTATTTTTTTCATGTTGTAAGTTTTTATAAGCCATAATGGCCCTACATACAAATTTAGATACAAAACAGATCAGTACCTATGCAGATTTTTTAGTGCAGGCTCCCCCGGAGCCAGTACTAATATTTAGAAAACAAAAAAGGGTATTATTTCTAATACCCTGATATACTTTTAAAGGTCGATGTTGGCTATACGGCTGTCAGTAATGCATACATATAGCTGAACCTGGAACTTTCAGGAACCAGCAAGAATATTTTATCCCCCTTTTTCAGTTTGCCGCTGTTCAGGAGCTCATCTACCATAAAATAAACCGATGCGGCACCCACATTACCTACATAGCTAAGGTTTACGAACCATTTTTCATAAGGAATATGATGGCCTAATTTCAGGTGCTCTTCGTAAATTTTGTCTTTGAAAAAGTTACTGCTCATGTGCGGGCAATACCAGGTAATATCGTCTGGATTTAAGCCGCGCCTTTCGAATAGCTCGGGCAAAGGCCTGCCGCCAAGGGGAACAATATTAGGGCTCAGCAGCTTCACATCCTGCTTGATGCTCATCACCGATTTTTCGTTCAGCTCTTCATGCGTAAACTCCAGATAGCTTTTCAATGTGCCGTCTTCCTGCTTTTCTGCGCCGCAGTACATGCAGGCCTCCATATCATCAGCATAAGAAATACCTTCTATCCATTCTATTTTCAGGCTTAGGCCAGCCGGATTGGGTTGATTGCTTAACAGGAACGCAGATGCGCCGTCAGAAAGCATCCAGCGTAAAAATTCCTTATCGAAGCTGATATAAGGATTTTCCTCCAGGGCTTCCAGCTTATGTACTTCATCCTCAAACTGGTTGGCCACCAGCGAGGCGGAAAAGCGTTCAGAACCCGCCGCTACCGCGGTATTGGCATCTCCAGTTCTTACTGCCATATACGCATATTTTAACGCATGCATACCGGCACAGCAAACACCACTCGGTGATACCACTTCCAGCTTACCTAACTGTGGCAGCCAGCCATGCACCATTACAGCGTGCGATGGCATGATCTGGTCGGGCGAGGAAGTGCCGCAGGAAAGCACATCAATGTTTTTAATTCCTTCCGGATCCTGTTTAAAAAGCGCTTTTATTGCCTCGGCCGTCAGCTGCGCATTGGTATGAGTGGCTTTACCTCCTTTTTCCAGGGCGTAGTAACGGTTGGTAATACCATTATTTCGCAGCACGATCCTTCGTGATTTTGAAGGTTTTCCGTTAATATAGCCCAGGTAATCTTCCATTTCATCATTACCCACAGGACTGTTAGGAAAATAATGTGCGGTGCGGTTAATATAAACTTCGTTTAATGACATCATCTTTTAATCTTTTTTATGTGTCCGTCCGGTCAGGCGGGCGTTGTACGCTTCAATTCATCAATATACCAAACCACGTACGATATCGGATATATGGTGTACGAATTCTTTACATTCATACATCGTATATTTAAATGCGCTCCCTATACTCAACTCCTCTGTAATAATTCATCTGCCGCCTGATCTTCTGCTGTGAAAACGGCCTGAAAAATAATAAATCTACCATTAATATTATTGGCGAAGCTATGAGCAACGCGATGGCAAGATAATATTTATATGCAATAAGTATGTTTTTCCTTTTTTGGGGGTGCCTGTTTATTATATCCACCCATTTCTGGAATATCTTTCCGGCCTTTCTTTCAATAAACATCAGTGAATATTTTACAGGTGCCGCCCCTGCTCTTACCAGCTCTTCCTGCATCCCGTCGAAGTTCATCGTACGCAAATAACTGCTCACTATGCTTCCGAATTTTGATGCACCCGCAATGTCTTTATCAGAAACCCCCGGTTTGGGGAATATGCCCCATTTGCGGTTCTTTTGGCCGGTACCGAGCCAATGAAAAATGGTAACATAGCTCAGGTGATTGGAATGCCTGTCTACCAGGGCAATATTGCCTGCCAGTTTAGCGCCTGCATTTTGGAGCAGCCTCTTGTTCTTTTCCTGCGCATTGATCCACATATTCCGGCAGCCACTCAGCGTTATAACCGGCGTTCCTTTTATTAAAGCTTTGAATGCTTCATCCTGTAAAATAGAATTAAACGGAATGCTGGGTGATAAGTTCCAGGGTTGCCAGCCTAAAATCACCAGATCATATTTGTCAAGACGGGTTTTCCAGGGTTCTAATGCTGTTGGCACAACGTTTACCGATTCCGGTACGGTATCAAAAAAATCAGGAATGGGCCAGGGAAACGGGAAGGGACGAAGCGGTTTGACCTGGAGAAACTCCACTTCATTTCCATCCGCGATAACAGGCTTTAAAAAATGATCCAGGATCGCCTTGGTTTGCCCTGATTGGGTAAAATATACTGCTAAAACTTTCTTTCCCATAACACTTTTACAATCCGGTTAATACTTTCGAGGTTTTGCTGTAAGCTGATACGGCCTGTTGTACTGCATCCGGTAAAGACTTATAATTATTTTTTACTGTTTTGGCGTCTTCGGCCAGGTTTTTATTATATCCCACAATTCTGGGAGCATTTTCCTGTATCATGAGGCGCAAAAACCTGAATTCTACATTTTGAGGCTCTTTACGAATGGCTTCCTCAAGCAGTTTGTAACCTTGTTTAAATACGTTCAGCTTTTGAGGAGGCGTTTTTAAAGCTCCTGATTTACGCATCAGCAGTGTGCCTTCAAAAGCCGCTTTATCATTACCCTTTAAATTTTTAACGTGTTCCAGTTGCTTATTCCATGCAGCCATACTGCCTGAAGCAAGCGCGGCATAAAGCTCCTGCTTTCCGGCGCCGGTTTGGGCCCGTAAAAAAAGTGCTCCTGTTAAAAAAAGAATTAAAAAACAATACTTTGATAATTTACTATTTAAAACCATATTTAAGTCGGCAAATTTAATACAATATATTTTTTATGTCGCAGGAAGAAAAACAAAGAATTTATCGGAATTGCGGTCTTTCTAAGATATTTAGTTTTTTTAGTTTAAAGGAATGCCTTAAGCGCCTAATTTTCAGGTTTTATTCACCTGCCCGGCCGTTCAGCAATTAAAAACCAGTACCATCAGCTGCGCGGCCACTGTTATGTTTAGCCAATAGTCGTACGGTAAAAATATTTATATGTCCCGCCTGCTTGCTTTCAGGTAAGTTTCCTGTAAGTTTGATAAAGGAATATTACAGCCTTCTAAAAACTTCCCCGGGATGTCTTTAGATGTTTTAAACCCAATTATTTAAAGACTTTCTTTAATGAAGACGATCAAAGTATTTTTATTAGTTGCTTTTGCTTTCAGCCAATTAATAGTTAATGCGCAAAGCGATTATAAACAAGCAATTGGAATAAGGCTGAATGCCCATATTGCTTATGATGTTTTGGCCCTCTCTTATAAAAATTTTTTGTCGGACCATGGCGCTTTAGAGTTTAACCTGGGGTTTGGCGGCAGAAATATGTACATTCCTAATTCGGGCGGACAAACAAGCTTTTCACCCGGGGTTAGTATAACAGGCGGTTATCAATATCATGAACTCATCGAAACGCCTACCAATGAAAGCCTTCGCTGGTTTGCGGGTGGCGGGCTAACCATCTTTAATATTTTTTCTAAAAATAATTTTTACGAAGGGTTTGGTGCGGGGGTATTTGGCACTGCAGGGATCGATTATAAATTTAAGGATTCGCCTATCAACCTGACTGCAGACTGGCGGCCAACTGTATTTTTATCCGCTCCCTCCTCTTTTGCGCCACTGCAAATTGGAACACTTGGTATAGCCGCCCGATATACTTTTTAGTTTTCTCCTTTCCATCGTTTATTTTTGGTGCCTGGTGGCATTGCAGGCATCTATACCGGATATTAATACACACGAAACTTTTAACAGTTTAAAAGTTTGCGTTATCATTCCTACGTACAACAATGCGGCTACCATTAGCGCTGTTATTACTGATGTGCTTCAATATTCAACCCACATTATTGTGGTAAATGACGGCTCAACCGACGGCACGGAAGATATCATCCGGACTTTTCAGGACATTACCATTCTTTCTTACCCATCCAATGCCGGTAAAGGCATGGCGTTGCGAAAAGGGTTTAAAAAAGCTATAGAACTGGGATTTGAGTATGCTATTACCATTGACTCAGATGGCCAGCATTTTGCCAGGGACCTTCCTGTTTTTATAAAAAAGCTACAGGTTGTTGGTCCTGCCCTGATCATGGGCGCCCGAAATATGGACACAGCGGAAAACGTACCCGGTAAAAGCAGCTTTGGCAATAAATTCAGCAATTTCTGGTATAAGTTAGAAACAGGGATCGAGCTGCCCGACACGCAAACGGGGTATCGTTTATACCCGCTTACCCCCATCAGCCACATGAAGTTTTTTACCCGTAAATACGAGTTTGAGATAGAGGTAATCGTGCGCCTGGCATGGGCCGGTGTAAAAGTGGTTTCAACGCCTATAACCGTATATTATCCGCCCAAAAAAGAGCGGATCAGCCATTTCAGGCCGTTTAAGGACTTTACACGCATCAGCATTGTGAACACAGTGCTGGTAATGGTCTGCTTTTTTTATATATGGCCGCGTAACTTTTTCAGGAGATTCTATAAAAACAAAAACTGGAAGCAGGAGCTAAAGCAAATACTGTTGAAGCCCGGCGAAAGTGATACCAGAAAAGCATATTCCGTTGCTTTTGGTGGATTTATGGGTATTGTTCCCATTTGGGGGTTCCAATTGCTGATAGGTATTCCGCTGGCTCATTTTTTCAAGCTGAATAAAACGCTGTTCATCATCGCGGCCCATATCAGTATCCCACCCCTGATTCCTGTTATTCTCTTTTTCAGCTACAAAATGGGAAAGCTGTTTATGGGTAGCAGGGCGGTAGATATTTCATTCAACAAGCAACTTACCCTTGAAAAGATAGGACAAAACCTGGAACAGTATATTTATGGTGCTTTTTTTTTAGCGGTTGCTGTGGGCGTTTTATTCTGGATGATAGCGTTTTTATTTTTGAAAGTACGCAAGTTAAAAAAGCAAAGCCGGGCTTAACAGGCTAATCACCACATTGAACTTGTTTAAATTTATTAAGATATTATCCAAATTGCGTGTCGGGCTGTTCCGATGGCTATACGGGATGCCGAAGCTTTTTTTGAAAAAATGCACCCTTCAACAACAGTTCGGCAGGCTCACTGTGACATCAGAACGGCATTTTCTGACTACATGCGGCAAATTTGAAAAGTTTAAATAATGCTCTAAGTTCCCGTTAAATGCAAAAAATATTTACCTCCATATTCGAATTTTTTAAAAAGAACAAAAGGGCTCTTTACTTTACTTTTTTTACAACGCTGGCGCTGTTTGTTTTTTTTGCATCCAGGGTAAAGTTTATCGAAGATGTTTATGCGATCATCCCGAAAGATGAAAAAACGGAAAAGCTCACACAGGTATTTGAAAACTCGAAGTTTGCAGACAAGCTGGTGGTGATGGTTTCCCTCAAAGATACCACCCTTATTCAACCTGCTAAACTGATTGCGTATGCAGATATATTTGCAGAACAGTTGCAAAAAGGTGCAAAACCTTATATAAAAAATATCCGGTATAAAATTGACGAGGCATTTACCTATTCACTTTTTGAAACGATCCAAAACCATCTTCCCGTTTTTTTAACGGAAAGCGATTATGAAAAAATAGATACACTCCTGCAGCCGTCAGTGCTGGCAAAATCACTTCGGCGGAGCAGTTCTATTTTAGGAATTCCTTCGGCAACTCCTGTTAAAAATATAGTATTAAAAGACCCTTCGGGTATTTCTTTCCTGGCATTACAAAAGTTACAGCAGTTACAATACGAAGACAATTTTACACTTCACCAGGATCACTTTATTACAAAAGATAAGAAGACCCTGATGCTGTTTATTACCCCTGCTTACCCGGCAGGCAATACCGGTAAGAACCAGTATCTTTTTAAGGCTATTGATGGGATTATCGATTCGTTGCAGCAGCAGGGTTTTTCAACTATCAGCACACATTATTTTGGCGCGGCAGTAGTATCTCAGAATAACGCGTCACAATTACGAAAAGACACGCTGCTCACACAAGGCATTACTGTATTATTCCTGATTGTTTTCCTGGGGGTTTATTTTAAGCGGAAACGGGCGCCGCTGCTTATCCTTGTGCCGGTGGTTTACGGCGCGGCATTTGCACTTGCTGCTATCTGGTTTATTAAAGGCAGTATTTCGGTAATTGCCTTGGGTACCGGTTCTATCGTTTTGGGAATAGCCGTTAATTATTCGCTTCATGTTTTTAATCATTACCGGCATACCGGCGATATTAAAAAGGTTATTGAAGATCTTTCCTTTCCGCTTACCATTGGCAGCATTACTACTATTCTTGGCTTTTTCAGCCTGCAATATGCTGCATCGGATATGTTGAAGGACCTGGGTCTGTTTGCCGGCTTCAGCCTTATTGGCGCCGCTTCCTGCTCCCTGGTTTTTCTGCCACATTTTATTAGCTCCCACCATAAAGCAGAAGTCAACCATTCCTGGATTGATACAATTTCTTCTATAAGACTGGAATCTAATAAATGGCTGGTTGCTGTTATTTTCATTATTACGGTGGTTCTTTATCCGTTTGCCGGCAAGGTTTCGTTTGAGCCGGATATGATGCAGCTGAACTATATGTCAGGCAAACTTAAAGCTGCAGAGCATAAGCTGAACCGTATCAGCGGGGCGGCTTTAAAATCCATCTATGTTGTAAGCGAAGAAAAGACCCTGGATAAGGCTTTGCAAAGCAACGAAGTGCTTCAAAATGAGATTCACCTTTTAAAAAGCAGGGGCTTTATTAATACCAGCACCGGCGTGGCGAATCTCTTTATGTCAGACAGCCTGCAACAAAAGCGGATAGCCCTTTGGAACGCTTACTGGACGCGGGAAAAAAAGCAGCAGGTATTACAAAGTTTTGCCACTCTTGTACCGGCGTCAGGTTTTACAGCAGATGGGGCTTACAGCTTCAAGGAATTGATCAGCCGCGCATACCAGCCTGTTGCTTTGAATGATCTGCAGGCGTTACGGAACAGCTTTTTAGATGATTATATTACCGAAAAAGGAGGAACCGCTTCGGTAGTGACATTAATTAAGGTACCGCAGCAATATAAGCAGCAGGTTATTGCTGCTATTGAAAAGCAACCACAGGCCACGGTTCTAGACCGGCAATACCTTACCGGGCGCCTTACGCAAATGGTGAACGATGACTTTAACCATATTGCATGGACCATTTCTATTATTGTTGCAGCGGTACTGCTTTTGACTTACGGAAGGATAGAGCTGATGCTGATGTGCTTTATTCCTATGCTCTTTAGCTGGATATGGATACTTGGCATTATGGCCCTGTTTAATATACCCTTCAATATTGTGAATATTATCATATCCGCTCTGATATTTGGACTGGGAGACGATTACAGCCTGTTCGTAATGGACGGACTGGTAAATGAATATAAAACCGGCAAGAAAAATCTTGCTTCTTATAAATCATCTATTTTATTGTCTGCCATAACCACCGTGGCTGGTTTGGGTGTATTGATATTTGCCCGGCACCCCGCACTAAGATCCATTGCCTTTATTTCTGTTACGGGTATTCTTTGCGTGGTGATCATGTCGCAGGTGCTTATCCCGTTTTTCTTTTCTTTAGTGATCAGAAACCGTGTGCGCAAAGGTTTTCACCCGTGGACCTTGTGGAGCTGGAGCCGATCTGTATTTTCTTTTTGCTATTTTGGTTTTGTAAGTGTGCTGCTTACTTTTATCGGCCTTTTTTTAATTAAGCTCAATGTATTAGGCAGAAAAAAAGGCAAATATGTATATCATTACCTGTTGTCAAAATTCTGCATGTCGGTATTGTACATCATGGGAAATTTTAAGAAACAGCAGATCAACCCTGGGCATGAAAACTTTGAGAAGCCTGCTGTAGTAATCGCTAACCACCAGTCTTTTTTAGATATCCTGCAAATGGCAATGCTTAACCCCAGGCTGATATTACTTACGAACAAATGGGTGTGGAACTCCCCTGTTTTTGGATGGGCAATAAAGATGGCCGACTTTTATCCTGTTGCTAACGGTGTAGAAAACAGTGTGGACCTGCTAAATACACAGGTTCGCGAAGGGTATTCCATTGCTGTATTTCCGGAAGGCACACGCTCCTCGGCTCCGCCCATGAAACGTTTTCATAAAGGGGCGTTCTACCTGGCGGAGCAATTAAAGCTGGATATTGTGCCGGTGCTGTTTCACGGGTTAGGTTATACCATGACCAAAGGAGATTTTTTGCTGAAGAACGGCCCTATTACTGCCAAATACCTGCCGCGCATTAAAGCGGATGATATAAGCTGGGGCCATACTTACCAGGAAAGAGCCAAAACCATCTCCAGATATTTTAAGCAGCAGCACCAGGCATTAATCGGAGAACTGGAAACCCCTGCTTATTTTAAAGAACACCTGTTCTTTAACTATATTTATAAAGGGCCGGTGCTGGAATGGTACTTAAAAATCAAGCTGAAGCTTGAAAATTATTACCAGCCATTTCATGAGCTTTTACCGGGGGAAGGAAACTTTTTAGATATGGGCTGCGGCTATGGTTTTATGAGCTATACTTTACATTGGGCCAGCCAGGGTAAACGAAAATTTACGGGCATAGATTATGATGAAGAAAAGATCGAAACGGCACAGCGTTGCTTTAGCAAAACAGAAGGGGTACACTTTTTCTGTGGAAATATTGCAACATTTCCGGTTGACAGGTATAACGGGATTATTATTAGTGATGTATTGCATTACCTGCAGCCAGCACTCCAACAGGAAATAATTGAAAATGCTATAGACAGTTTACTGAAGGGGGGTGTGCTGATCATTCGTGACGGTGATGCTGATCTGAAAGAAAAACATAAAGGAACCCGTCTTACAGAATTCTTTTCAACCAGGATATTTTCGTTCAATAAAACAACCAATCCCCTTTATTTTCTTTCGGGTAAAAGCATTGAAACGATTGCAACAAAAAAAGAAGTGCATTTGCGACGTATTGACGACACAAAATATACTTCTAATGTGATGTGGGTGATACAAAAAGACTGACCGGTTGCGGGAAAGCCGGTTTAATCCGTAATTTCTTTCTTAGTGGCTCGATCATACTGGCAGCAGCCATGCAGGTTTTTGTAGGCTTTATCAGAAGCTTTTGCACCTGCGTTATCATACCCTGCTGCTGCGATTTTTTGCTGGATTTTTGGAAGGTCGGTGCTCTTTGCTTTATACTTGACTGTAAGTATTTTGGAATCTTTATTCCAGTCGGCAAACGAAGCGCCGGCATCTTTAGCAGCTTTTTCAATTGTTTTTTTGCACATACCACAATTGCCGGAAACCTCGAAAGTTTCTGTTTTCTGAGATTGGGCAAATGAAATATTAGCCGCAAATATCAGTAAAGCGGCCGCTATCAATAATCGTAATTTCTGTATCATTACTCTTTTCTTTTTTTAATGCAAACAGGATATTTTAATAACAGACAAAGCTAATAACATTATGGATGGAATTTTGTTAAAATCTAAATAGATAATTTCCGCGATTTTTGCCTGTAATTACTATGTGTCAATGTGAAAAATATGATATTGTAATAATCGGCAGTGGTCTGGGGGGACTGTTATGTGCAAATATTCTTGCCATGCGCGGAAAAAAAGTATGCGTATTGGAAAAGAACAAACAGTTCGGCGGTAACCTGCAAACCTTTGCACGTGACAAACAGGTTTTTGATACGGGTGTACATTATATTGGCGGGCTGGATAAAGGGCAGAATCTTTACCAGGTGTTTAAATATGTGGGCCTGATGGAACAGTTAAAGCTGGAAAAGATGGAAGTGTGTTTTGATAAAGTGCTGATGGAAAACGACACAAACATTTACTGCCTGGCACAAGGATATGAAGCATTTGTAAAAAACCTTGCGCAATTTTTCCCTGAAGAGAAAAGCAACATTCTTGCTTATTGCAGAAGAATAAAAGAAGTGTGCACTTCTTTTCCGTTGTATAACCTTACACTGAAAAGCGGCGATACAGGCATCTACAACAGTACCAATGAAAACGCAAAAGAAGTTATCGGATCTTTCACCAACAATAAAAAGTTACAGGCAATATTGGCAGGCAATAATCTTTTATATGCTGGCGACGCCGGTAAAACACCTTTTCATGTACATGCGCTTATTACCAACAGTTACATTGAAAGTAGCTGGAAATGCGTGAATGGCGGCTCCCAGATCGCGAAAATATTAGTAGCAAATATCAGGAAAAATAGCGGAGGCGTCGTTCGTAATTGCGAGGTAAAAAGTATCGTAGAAGAAAACGGCCGTATTGCTTATGTGGAAACAGAAAGAGAGGGTAAAGTGTATGGCGATTATTTCATATCGAATATAAACCCGGCATCAACATTGCATATTACCGTGTCTTCACTTTTAAAAGGTTTATACCGGAAGCGCATTGAAAGCCTGCCACAGGGCATTTCCTCCTTTTCTGTGCACATTGTTTTAAAGGCAAAAACAATTCCCTATGAAAAATGTAATTACTACTATCACCAGGAAGGGCAATTGTGGAACCTGAATAATTATACAAAGGAGAACTGGCCTTTAGGGTATGGCCTGTATTTTACAGAAGACAAAAGAAATAAAGGTTTTGCAGCAACTGTATCATTGCTTACACCCATGCGTTTTGAAGAAGTAGCAAAATGGTCGGATACTTACAACCGCGTGGGAAAGTCGGCTGAACGGGGCGCAGGCTATGAACAGTTTAAAACGGACAAAACCAGCAAATTATTACAACTGGTGCGTGAGCGTTTCCCGGAATTAGTTAAAAATATTAAAAGTGTGTATGCCTCTACTCCGCTTACCAACCGTGATTATATTGGCGATGCAACAGGCAGCATGTATGGTATAGAAAAAGATCATCACGATCCGCTCAAAACAATGATCAGTCCGCGCACCAAAATTCCTAACCTGTTCTTAACCGGCCAGAATCTAAATTTGCATGGCATTTTAGGCACATCGTTAAGTGCGGTGCTGACGTGCGTAATGCTACTGGATGATGAAGGGTTGGTGGAGGATATAAGAAAAACATAAAAAAAGTTTCGGGTATAATGTACATTGTGGTATTGGAGGAAATGTATGCCTGACATCGTACTTGGATGATATTATTTGTTCTTCAGTAAAAGAGCACGCCGTATAGCGGAATAAACTGTGGCAAGACTGATGATAGCAGCATTGAAAATGATATAAAAATTGTTAGAATAAAATGAGCAGAAGGCTTTTACGCAGGTTTTTGAGAGTGATTGGAGTAATCGCATTGCTCTTTGGGATCTTGTTTTTATACCTGGTATGGGTTTCCAAAATCAACCCGCCTGTTGTTAAAGATTTTTCGGCACTGCAACTACAGCGTCATCAACCAGATACGGGATTATACACCATCAATAATAGCTGGTTTCGTAAAAGCAAGTCGGGGTTATATGAAATGTATGTACAGGGCGCTCCTTTTGAACGTGGGGTTATTAACGGGAAGCTGAGCGAAGAGCTGGTAAAAAAGCAGGAAGATTATTTTAGCGCACAGATCAACAAAATGATCCCTTCTAAATTTTACCTGCATTTTTTAAAATACTTTATCGGGTGGTTCAACCGCGATCTGCCGGCTCATGTAACAGACGAATATAAACAGGAAATTTATGGTGTCTCCCAATCCGCATCGGATGGCTATCAATATATCGGCACAAAATATTCACGCATATTGAATTACCATTCGGCGCACGATATTGGCCACGCCCTGCAGAATATGATGCTGGTGGGTTGCACGTCTTTTGGCACCTGGGGCGCCGCTTCTCAGGACAGTACCATGATCATTGGAAGGAACTTTGATTTTTGGGTGGGCGACGATTTTGCGAAGAACAAAATTGTAGAGTTTGTAGATCCTTCTGCGGGCTATAAATTTATGAGCGTCACCTGGGGCGGTTTTATCGGGGTGGTATCGGGCATGAATGAGAAAGGCCTGACAGTAACTATCAATGCCGCTAAAAGTAGTATCCCGCCGGGGGCCGCTACACCGGTAAGCCTGGTTGCCCGTGAAATTGTGCAATATGCCAAAAACATCAACGAAGCCATTGCTATCGCAAAAAGAAGAAAAATGTTTGTAAGCGAATCCTTTTTGGTGGGCTCGGCAGCAGATAACAAAGCAGTAATCATTGAAAAAACACCCGATTCATTAGCCGTATATGATCCCAATACAAATGAGATACTTTGTACCAATCATTTCCAGAGCAATGATTTCTGGAACAGCCAGCCAAATGTAGAGCAACGCGAAAACAGCGCATCTGTTTACCGCTATAAAAGGTTAACACAACTGTTACAGCAAAATGGTCAAAATACGGTTCAAAAAACCATCAACATTTTACGGGATTACAGGGGACTGAATAATGCGGATATTGGTTTGGGGAATGAAAAAGCGGTGAACCAGTTCATCGCCCATCATGCTGTTGTATTTGAACCGCAGCAGCTTTTGGTTTGGGTATCTGCAGGGCCATGGCAAATGGGTGAATTTGTTTGTTATGATCTGAAGAAAATATTTGCTTTAAACGGGATGAAACAAAACCGTGAAATATATGAAGCAGCATTAAATGTACCGGCCGATAGCTTTATTTATACGCCGCAGTTTAACAATTTTGAGCAATACAGGCATTACAAAGAGCTGGCTTTTGAAAAAAAGAACTTTGCCCCTGATAGTGTGATAGCAGACAATCCGAACTTATACAACAGCTATGTAATTGCCGGCGATTACTGGTTCAGAAAAAAGGAATATCAGAAAGCACTGCCTTATTACCGACAGGCGCTAAAAATGGAAATAGCCACTGTTGAAGAAAGAAAGCGTATAGAAGAGCGGGTTGCAGTATGCGAAAAGCAGTAGCTAAAACCTATGCAATAGAACCTATTCCGAAATGTTAGAGATTATGCCACGCAGACCCTGTAATTGAATAATTGACAAACCTTGAAGAAATAAAAAACAATGACTACAAGTTCAAAAATACCTTGGGGAAAAGTAATCTTTTTTTATACAATAGCTTTTGTCATATCAGGGCTTTTTAATTCAGGGTTTCTTACACAACAATATCAAAGACTAACGGAAGGGCTAATAATTATGAACTGGCCATTTTTACCCGCAGGAATTGGAACATTAATAGCTGCATTTGTTGCATTTATTTTTGACAGGAAATTGAACCGGACAATTACCCTATTAGGAAATAACAAATTTAAAAGCATTATTATTTCCTTAATTCCCGCTTTGGTTTTTACAGTAGTCGGAGTTTCTAATAACAACAACGTAAACGAACATTATTATGGATTTGTATTTTCATTTATTGCACTGTTTTATGCTGTAACAGAAGAAATATTTTGGAGAGGCTATTTGCTTGACGTATTAAGGCCATTTAAAAAAGTATTATACAGTTTAGTAATTGGCATATTTTGGTGGGCTTGGCATTTCAGGTTTGACACCAGCTTTGATTTTACCTGGTTCCTTATTATTTGTATTGGCAGCTCTTTCTTATTATGTCAGTTTGCTAACGAAACAAAATCATACCTGACTGCGGCAGGGCTGCACTCACTTATTATCATTACAACTTCCGAAGGCGAAATGACACATGCTAAAACGATTGGTTTATGTGTTTCAGTGATACTTTGGTTGATCATGGGAAAATTTTGGAAAACAAAAAATATGACACAGAATGTGTGAGCTTAACAACATTGGATGAAGCCTAAGCAACAGTACCCGTCACCGGCTCTGAAATATGCCATAATGTATCTGCGCTTAAATCCACATCAAGGGTTTTCACTCTATAAAATACGCCCCCGTTGTGCAGCGCAGAAGCAAAAGCATCAGGATTGGCCAAAGGCTTAAAACGTTTTATCAGGCAATGGCTTTATATCCACAATGCTTCCCGAGCCGTCATTGAAGATGCAGTATAGCCGGAAATCGAATAAGGCTTTTATGTTGGTAAGAGCTCTCATTTTAAATAGCATACAAAAAAAATTACTCGCTATACTTATACCCTACTCCCCTTACCGAATGGAAAAACTTCGGGTTACGGCTGTCTTTTTCAAAATATTTCCTGAAATTGAGGATAAAATTATCGATGGTTCTTGTAGTGGGGTACACGTTATAACCCCACACATATTGCAGTATTTTTTCGCGGGGAACCACTTCATTCTTATTTTCGATCAGCAACTTTAAAAGCATCGCTTCTTTTTTGCTTAGCTGCACCTTTCCTGCATACCTGGTATTGGCTTCCTGGGCTTTAAAATCTATAACATTCCCGCCGAACGAATAAGAATTTCCCAGCGTGCTTTTATCCTGGAGCTTCAGGTTTTTTTCAATAAGCTTGTGAACGCGGATCAATAGCTCTTCAAGATTAAAAGGCTTGGTTAAATAATCATCGGCACCTTTCTTAAGTCCCAGGACCTTATCTGCGCTGGTATTTTTTGCACTAAGCATTAAAATGGGCACTTCGTTATTGCTGATGCGGATGGTTTCTGCAACAGCAATGCCATCTACTTCCGGCAGCATTACATCCAGGATGATCAGGTCGAAGTATTCGTTCTTAACAGCTTTTATTGCTTCGTTACCATCGTAGGCAGAGGTAATCTGGTAGCCCTCCAGCTCAAGGTTTAATTTCAATGCCTCATGAAGGTTTTCTTCATCTTCTACCAGTAAAATATTTTCGGGTCGTTCTTCCATTCCAGTACAGGGTTCTTCTTTTTAGATAATGTCAGAGATAAAATCTGACGGCAAAAATACTTCCCTTTGGATTGTTATTTGTCATTGAAATGTCTGCATTATGATCTTTCGCGATCTTACGGCAAAGATATAAGCCCAACCCTGTTCCTTTCTTTTTGCGTGTGGCTTCATTTCCTACCCTGTAAAACTTGGAGTAGATCTTCTTCCTTTCTTCTTCCGGTATACCCGGACCTTCATCCAGCACCTGCATGGTGACTTCTTCTGCGTTTTTCTGTAAAGTCACCTTTACAGCATCGCCTTTCTCTGAATACTTAAGGGCATTTTCCAGCAGGTTATTGATCAGTATTTCTAACAGGAGCGGGTCGCCTTCAATATCTATTGCGGGCTCAATATCGCTGGTGATAGACCTTTCAAAGAAGCGCTGTGCAAAATCAGCTACCCGGTCTGCTAATAAATTTGAGAAATCCAGTTCTTCTTTGTTGATCTTATACCATTTGCCTTCGAGTTGTGAGGATACAAGGATATTGTTGGTTAAAAAGTCGAGCCGCTTGGTTTCTTCAAGCGTTGTCTGAATAAGCTTTTTTTGCCTTTGCTCATCAAGATGCTGGTGCTTGAGCAATGTTTCAAGATTGAGTTTGGAAACGGCGATCGGCGTCTTAAGCTCGTGCGTAACCGCCATCATAAAATTCTGCTGCTGCTCCTGAACCAGCTTTTGCTGCTTCATGGAACGGTGCACCAACATTGCCCCTAAAATGATCAGTCCCAAAAAAACGATGCCTTCTCCTCCATACTTTATTGTATTGCTGTGATAATCTTCCTTTATTTTTTTTAGCTCTGCCTGGTATTCTACCGGGTTCTTTTCCTGGTTGATGGTAGTGTTAAGGTGGTTTAGCTGGTAGCTGTACATTTCTTTGCTCTGCTTTTCAAGCGAAATAAACCACCACACCAGCGCAGCAATGATGTAAATGAGCAGCAGCCAGAACTTTACAGTGGTCTTTTTTAAGCGGGCTTTAAGTTTTTGTTCCATGCTATACAGGTATTATTGATCCAGTGCAATGCCTACGTTTAAGATATGACTGAGCGTGTCTTCTTTCATGGCCTGCTGCAAAACGAAGCGGTACTCACCGGGAGGCAGCATTACCGGGGAGGTGATTTTTATCCTGCTGTAATAAATATCATCCATCGGCTGACCGTTCCAGTTGCCGGCGCTATCGGTTAAAGGGGCCACAATACGCATAGCACTGACCGTTTTTTTAGTGGTATCCTGTATTAATAATCTTACCAGCAATTTATTGTATGGAAACTGCCGGGTATGTCTTACAACAAGATACAACCGGTGACTGGTACTATCGGTTATCTTAAAGCGTATAACCGCATTCTGGCTCTTTTTCCATCTATGCTCCGGCAGATCAACCTGCTTTTCATATACATGCACCTGCCTGCAGGATACCAGCGCAAAAACAATTAAATAAATTAGTAAAAAATAACGCACACCTACATCTTTGATGCAAATGTAAGTGAAGTTGCAGTGAGTTTCTATAGTACGTTCAATACCTGCTCTTTTGCTTTTTCCAGCTCATCCTTCATCATTACTACAATTTTTTGTATAGCCGCATCGTAGGCTTTGGAACCCGTAGTATTTATTTCGCGTCCTACTTCCTGCAGGATAAAGGAAAGCTTTTTCCCTTTAGAATTTCCTTTTTCGTTCAGCACTTCTGTGAAGTAATTACAATGATTGTCCAGTCTTACCATTTCTTCAGTAATATCCATCTTCTCTATATAATAGATCAGTTCCTGCTCCAGCCGGTTCTCGTCATAGTTGTCTTTTCCTGCTTTTTCTTCAAGAAGCTTTACCAGGCCCTCCCGCATTGCTTCCTGTCTTTGTACATCAAGGGGCACAATTTCTTTTTGCAGGGCAACTATGTTATCAATCCGCTTTTGCAGCTCTTCTTTTAAGATCTTTCCCTCATCTTGCCTGTGCTTATTCAGATCGCTGATGGCTTCACCTAGCAGTATCTTTAACTGCTCCCAGTCGTTATCTGTAAGCGTTTCGCTGCTGGGAGTTATTACTTCAGGGAGCTTAATAAGGGCATTTAAGATATTCGAAGTGTCAATACCAAGCTCTGCAGACATTGCTGAAAGCGAATGATAATATGCTTTGGCAAGGTCGGTATTAATAACAACCGGTTTTGCATCCCCGGTATCTTTAAGGCTGATGGTGCAATCAATGCTGCCGCGGCCCAGGCCTTCAGCCAGCACTTTTCTTATATCAAACTCAAAAGGCTTTATAACAGCCGGTAACCGTAACGATAGATCAAACTGTTTACCATTTAAAGATTTTATATCAATCAAAAAAGTTTTCTGGCCAATCATTTTCTCAGCTCTGCCAAAGCCTGTCATCGATTTGAGCATATCTGTGTTTTATGTAAAGATAATGTTTGCAAGCTGGTGTTGAATAATATTTTATGTACCCACATTTTTCTTATGTGTATCATGAACCGTTCGGGCAGATATAGTATTTCAAAATATTCTGAGGTGCTGCAGTACAATTATCAGCCTGCATAAATATTGCCATAATAGCTTTAAAAGGGAGCGTAATAAAAACAAAAAATCCCTTCAAAGGAGAAGGGATATTTTATATAGATGGGTTAGTAAGTACAGGAATTTTATTTCCTGACACAATATTAAATATTATTTTAACGATATAAAAATTATTTGCAAAAAATTTTATTAACAAATAATAAAATCACTTGTGGATATCCGTTATTCTGTATACAAAATTATGTATGTTTAAGTGATGAATGATGAAGGCTATCATTATTGTGTTCAAACAATAAATCCTTTCAAACACTTGCTGATAAAGGGATTCAAAGATGATGTTTAGTAAAGCATGAAACTTCCAACCGTTTTATTACGTCATGAACAGTGAGTCATACTTATAAGTATTATATCGGAAATTATTTATACCTCTTTTATTATTACTAATGCAAGCCAGGCGTTGGATTATTTTTTACTGAGATATTCTGTTGAAATCGTCAGCAGGCTAAAGCTTATGATGATGTAGCGTTAGCCCGTCGTATGCTGAATGATTTTTAACCTGAAACTTTAATTTCCAAGTAGTATTATTAACACATAATTACAATAAAAGAATGCCTAAAGGTTTATAAATTTCCCATGTAATTTTTTTTGTTATAATAACAGACAGAAGGAACTTCGCACAAAATGTTTTTATGAAGTTTGATCAACCCGTTCCGCTTGCTGATATAGCAACTTTAATAAATGCAGAGCTTTTAGGCAATACCCGGGCGCATGCCACAGGTATTAACGAAATTCATGTAGTGGAAGCAGGTGACCTGGTATTTGTAGATCACCCAAAGTATTATGATAAATGTATTCATTCTGCAGCCAGCTTTATTATCATTAACAAAGAAACGGCCTTTCCCGAAGGTAAGGCACTGCTTATAGTAGAGGAGCCTTTTGAAGCTTACCTGAAGATTGTGGAACGATACCGCCCCTTCAGCCCTTCGATGGAGCTTGTATCAAAAACTGCTGTTGTTGGGGAAGGATCGGTTGTAATGCCCCATGCCTATCTGGGCAATAACGTAGTGGTTGGCAAAAATTGCATCATCTTTCCAAATGTAACCATTCTTGATCATTGTGTTATTGGCAATAATGTAATCATACAAAGTGGTACTGTAATTGGCAGCGATGCTTTTTATTATAATAAGAAAAATAACCGGGAAGTACAGTATAAAAAAATGAGCAGTTGCGGGCGTGTGGTAATAAAAGATTTTGTGGAGATCGGAGCAGGCTGCACCATAGACCGCGGGGTTACCGGTGATACTGTTATTGGAGCCGGTACTAAAATAGATAACCTGGTGCATATCGGGCATGACACTATTATCGGGAAGAACTGCCTTTTTGCAGCACAGGTGGGCATTGCCGGTGCCGCAGTGATTGAAGATGAAGTAATACTTTGGGGCCAGGTGGGTATCAGCAAAACGCTTACTATTGGTAAGGGGGTTATAGTAAATGCCCAAAGTGGTGTGCCTTCTTCTTTATCTGCCGGTAAAGCATATTTTGGAAGCCCCGTTCGCGAAGCCAGGGATAAGTTAAAAGAAATTGCATGGACAAAACGCATTCCTGAAATCTGGGAAAAGGTAAAGGGCTTGACTCCTCCTAAGGCGTTTATTGAGCCGGTGCGCTCTACAGGGGATTGTGAAGAAGATCTTTCAAATCAATAATTACTCTATATGAAATTCGGACAGGTTCCCCATCCAGAGGGGATTGATTTTATTTTACCTAAAGATGCTGCCGCAACCAGCGCAATACTAAGCAAGGTAAAAGGAAAAAACTTTGAAGCTTATGTAGGCTGTGCCAAGTGGAATAAAGCGGATCTTAAAGGTTTTTATCCCAGGGGAACGAAGGATGAGCTGGCTTATTACTCAACACAGTTTAATTCGATTGAGCTGAACGCTACATTTTACAATATGCCATCTGTAGAGCAGGTAATAAAATGGAAAGAGAAAACGCCCAAAGGGTTTAAATTCTTTCCCAAGATCACTAATTCCATAAGCCATTATAAAAGACTGCTGGATGTAAAGGATATAACGGATGCCTATTGTAATGCCGTAGCCAACTTTGAGGAAAAACTGGGGATGATCTTCCTGCAATTGCATGACAGTTTCTCTCCGAAAGAGTATGATAAGCTGGAAAAGCTGATTAAAGAATTTCCCAAAGGGATACCTCTTGCTGTGGAAGTGCGTAATGCAAGCTGGTTTGAGGATACTGCAGTATGGAATAACCTGTGTATTCTCATGGAACGGCATCATGTAGCCAATATTATTGTAGATACAGCAGGCAGGAGAGATATGCTGCATATGAGGCTTACGGCTCCTGTAGCCTTTATCCGTTATGTAGGTTGCAATAATGATAAGATAGATAAAGAAAGGTTGGACGACTGGTTAAAGCGGGTCCAAAAATGGCATAAGGAAGGTTTGAAAAGGCTATATTTTTTTGTGCATCAAAATGTGGAGCTATCTTCGCCTTTATTATCTGCTTACTTTATAGAAAAGCTGAATAAATTTTTAAAGCTGAACCTGCATATACCTCAAATGCCGGATGGTGAACAGCAAAAGCTGTTTTGACCGGATGATATAAATAGGGCAGCCCTACGCGGCAAATACAGTCTCTTCAAATTTTTAATAGGGTGTTCCCGAAAATTAAAAGATAGTCGTTGTACGATTATTTTCGTACATTAAGAGAGGGTGTCAAATTCATCATTTGTTTGTTGGGTGAGTATTTTTACTC